>NZ_DATITZ010000083.1:0-6160 GCF_035467215.1 Thiocapsa sp.
TCCGCGAACCGATCGTTTGAGCCGCCGAGTCCAGCTCGCTGCGGCTCCGGGCGCACAAGGGCAGATGACATGACCCGCTACGCCGGCTTCAAACTGCTGATCGTCGACGACCACGCTCACAATCTCTTCACGCTCCGCACCCTGATCGAGAGCGAGATGGATGTCGAGGTTCTCGAGGCAACCTCGGGGCAGGACGCCATCGACCTGACCCACCGATATCCGGACATCGACCTCATCATCCTGGACGTGCAGATGCCCGAGATGGACGGCTTCGAGACCGCGTCCATGCTCAAACTGCGCAAGCGCACGCGCGATATCCCGATCATCTTCCTGACCGCGGCCTTCAAATCCGAAGAGTTTCAGCAACGCGGATTCGCTGTCGGCGCCGTCGACTATCTGCTCAAACCGATCGACGACAACCTGTTGATCAACAAGATCAGCACCTATTTCAGGCTGATCGAAAAGGAGCGCGAGCTCAACCGCACACTGGAGCAGACGGTCGCGGAGCGCACGAGGGAGCTCGCCGAGGCACGGCAATACCTGGAGAACATCATCACCCATATGGGCGAAGCGCTCTTGGTCTTGGATCCGAGCGGCACCATCAAGCACACCAATCCGGCGGCGTGGAAGATGCTCGGTTACCGCGGGGAGGATCTACGCGGTATGTCGATCGGAGACGTCTTCGAAGAGGAAGGCGACGCCGAGGCCGGCGCCTTTATGGGCACCTGGCTGGAGGCGCTGATCCGCACAGGCGCCCTGAGCCGGATCGAGGCCCGCTTAATCGCTCGCAACGGGCGCCGGGTTCCGATCCTCTTCTCGCGCACCGCAGTGAAGGATACCGAAGGGCGGATCAGCGATATCATCTGTATCGCCAAGGATATGACCGGCTACGTGCGGGTCGAGGAGAACGGGAACGCGAGTGCCCTGCCGACAGGGGGATAAGCAACGACACGATAAGATTGACGCCCCTAGGGAGGAGCAAGCATGAGTGAGCCGATGGTCCCCGAGACCCCCGAAGACGATGAAAACACGACCCTGACCGCCAATGCCCTGAAGGCGATGGCCCATCCCCTGCGATGGAAGATCCTCTGCTCGCTCGGCGACAAAGAACTCTCGGTCGGCGAGATCGTCGACCGCACCGGGACCTCGCAGAGCAACATCTCACAGCACCTCGAGCAGCTGCGCAACAAGAACATCGTCGTCGCCCGCAAAGAGGCCAACCGGATCTATTATCGGATCCGCAACGATCAGCTGCTCGACCTCATCGGCATCATGCGCGACGTCCTGTGCCCGGCGAACCTCGACGACCGATTCCCCAAATAGGCCGCGTATCCCGCGTGCCCTCCGCATTGCGAACCAGGTCTGCGTGGATGCCAGGCTGAATCGGGACTCGCGGCCCGGGGCCGTGTCTAAGATAATGGCCGCCCATCCCACTCAGGACGCTCCCCTCATGCTCGATCCCAACACCTGGTTCTCCGAGGTCGCCGCCGCCGACGGCGCCGCCTTCTCGCTGCGGATCTCCTCGAAGCTCCACGAGGAGCAAAGCCCCTATCAGCACATCGAGATCTACGAGACCGAGGGCTTCGGCAATCTCATGGTGATCGACGGCTGCACCATGCTCTCGACCCGCGACAACTTTCTCTATCACGAGATGATGTCGCACCCGGCGCTCTTCACGCATCCCGATCCCAAGCGGGTCTGCATCATCGGGGGCGGTGACTGCGGTACCTTACGCGAGGTGTTGAAGCACCCCGGTGTGGAGCAGGCGGTTCAGATCGACATCGACGAACGGGTGACGCGTCTCGCCGAGATGTTCTTTCCGGAGCTCACGGCCTCCAACGGGGATGCGCGCGCGCATCTCTTGTTCGAAGACGGGGTGCGTTGGATCCAGGAGGCGGATGCGGGCAGTCTGGACATCATCATCGTCGACAGTACGGACCCGGTCGGGCCCGCGGTCGGTCTCTTCACCAGCGACTTCTATGCCGACTGCCGGCGTGCCTTGGGCTCGGGCGGCATCCTGGTTCAGCAGAGCGAATCCCCGCTGTATCACATGCGCATCCTGACCGAGATGCACACCGCGATGCGCAGCGCCGGCTTCCGCGACACCCGCACGCTCTTTTTCCCCCAAGCGATCTATCCCTCCGGCTGGTGGAGCGCGACGATGGCGGGCACCGACCTGTCGCTCGGGGATTTTCGTGCCGAAGACGCGGCTCGGAAGGCATTCGAGACACACTACTACAACGCCGAGATCCATCGCGCCGCCTTGGCGCAACCCGAGTTCTTCCGTCGGGCTTTGGCCCAAGCCACCGATTGAATCGCGTCGCTCGGGTTGGGGGGTAAGCTCCAACCCAAAAAAATGGGGCCCGGCGGGCCCCGAAGAATTCACAACAGCGCAAAGCGGACGATCAGGAGGCTCCGCGGGCCCCGACAAACTCGGGATAGGCCTCCAGGCCGCACTCCCCGATGTCGACACCCTCGTACTCCTCTTCCTCGCTGACTCGGATGCCCATGATGAGCTTGAGGATCAGCCAGACGATAAAGGAGGTCACGAAGACCCAGGCCAGAATGGTGCCGAGACCGATCCCCTGAGCGGCGAAGCTGGCATCGCTGTTCGTAATGGGCACCGCCATCAGGCCCCACATCCCGACCACACCGTGCACGGAGATGGCGCCGACCGGATCATCGACCCGCAGCTTGTCCATGGTCACGATGGCAAAGACGACGATCACGCCGCCGATGGCACCGATCATGGTCGCGAGCAAGGGCGAAGGGGTGAGCGGCTCGGCCGTGATGGCGACCAGGCCGGCGAGGGCACCGTTGAGGGCCATCGTGAGATCGGCCTTGCCGAACAACAGCCGCGCAGTGATCAGACCGAAGATGGTGCCGCCGGCCGCGGACATGTTGGTATTGACGAAGACCGCCGCCACCGCATTGGCATCCTCGATATTCGAGATGACCAGCTGCGACCCGCCGTTGAAGCCGAACCAACCAAGCCAAAGGATGAAGGTGCCGAGCGTTGCGATCGGCATATTCGCACCCGGGATGGCGTTGATCGATCCGTCTTTGCCGTATTTACCTTTGCGCGCACCGAGCAGAAGGACGCCTGCGAGTGCGGCCGAGGCACCGGCCAGATGCACGAGACCGGAGCCTGCGAAGTCGAGGAACCCGAGCTCGTCGAGGAAGCCGCCGCCCCACTTCCAGTAGCCTTGCATCGGGTAGATGAAGCCGGTCATCACGACCGCAAAGAGCAGAAAGGCCCAGAGCTTCATCCGCTCGGCTACGGCACCCGAAACGATCGACATGGCGGTGGCAACGAAGACGACCTGGAAAAAGAAATCGGCCATTTTCGAATAGTAGGTCTCGCCGTCGCTTCCCATCACCTCTTCGACGCTGTTGTCGCCTCCGAACATGAAGCCCCAATCGATGGCGGGGATGAAGCCGTTGCCGTCGGCTGGATACATGATCCCGTATCCCACCAACATGTACATGATCGAGGCGATCGCGAATAGAGCGATGTTCTTGGTCAAAATTTCAGCGGTGTTCTTGGCGCGGACCATCCCGGCCTCGAGCATCGCGAAACCGGCGGCCATCCACATGACCAGCGCGCCGGAGATGAGAAAGTAAAAGGTATCGAGCGCGTAGCTCAACTGAGTGATTTCTTCCACGAGAGATACTCCAAGAGGTTCGAGCGCACAGGGACGACCGAAGCGGATGGATCCGCCTCGGTCCTCGACGGGACTAAAGGATGTAACCGCGCTCGTCGTGTTGGGAGAGATCCAGACCTTCGGTTTCCTGCTCTTCCGTGACACGAAGACCGATCGTCAGATCAACCAGCTTGAGAATGATGTAGCTCGCAACCGCCGTGTAGACCAGGGTAACCAGGACACCTTTGGTTTGGATCCAAAGCTGGCCGCCGATGGTCATCCCCTCGGCCAGGCCGGCGCCGCCCAAAGTCGCGGCGGCGAAGACGCCGGTCAGGAGTGCGCCCACGATGCCGCCCACGGCATGTACGCCGAAGACGTCGAGTGCGTCGTCGTAGCCCAAGGCCCTCTTCAGCTTGGTCGAGGCGAAAAAGCAGATGATGCCCGACGCCGCGCCGATCGCCAGTGCGCCGAGGGGACCGGCCGTTCCGGATGCCGGGGTGATGGCGACCAAGCCGGCAACGGCACCGGTGGCGATGCCGAGCACGCTGGCCTTGCCGTGGTTCAACCACTCGGAGAACATCCAGGCGAGTGCAGCGGTGGCAGTGGCGATTTGGGTCACGAGCATGGCCATACCGGCGCTCTCGTTGGCCGCGACCGCGCTGCCCGCGTTGAAGCCGAACCAACCCACCCACAGCATCGATGCGCCGATGACGGTATAGGTCAAGTTGTGCGGCGGCATGGCGGTGGTCGGATAGCCCTTGCGTTTACCCAGGACGATCGCGGCAACCAGGCCGGCGATACCGGCGTTGATATGGACCACGGTACCGCCGGCGAAGTCGAGAACACCCCAGTCCCACATGAGCGCACCGTCGCCGCCCCAGACCATGTGCGCGATCGGCAGATACACGACAGTAAACCAGATCCCCATGAACCAGAGCAGCGCCGAGAACTTCATGCGCTCGGCGAAGGCACCGACGATCAGCGCGGGGGTGATGATGGCGAAGGTCATCTGGAAGGTCGCGAAAACTGTTTCCGGTATTGCCGCCGTCAGACTCTCTCGCGTCACTCCCGCGAGGAACACCTTGTCAAATCCGCCGATGAAGGTATTGAGATTGATGGCCCCCTGTTCCATTCCCTGGGTGGAGAAAGCCATGCTGTATCCGTAGATGACCCACAAGACCGTCATGAGTGCAGTGATAGCAAAACACTGCATCAAAACCGAGAGCACGTTTTTGGCGCGAACCAAGCCGCCGTAAAAGAGTGCCAGGCCGGGGATGGTCATGAAGAGCACCAAGGCCGTCGCGGTCAGCATCCACGCCGTATCCCCGCTGTTGAGAACCGGCAGCTCCTCGGCGAGCACGAGCGCAGGCGTCAGCAGCGAGAGACTCGCCAACACAGGGATGGCGAGTTGTCGCGGTTTCATTTTGAACATCATTGAGATCCTCTCGGCGACGGTTAGAGCGCGTCCGATCCGGTCTCGCCGGTGCGAATGCGGATCACTTGTTGAAGCTCGAAGACGAAGATCTTGCCGTCGCCGATCTTGCCGGTCCGCGCCGCGCTGCTGATAGCCTCGATAACCTTCTCGACCATCGCGTCGTCAACGGCGATCTCCACCTTGATCTTGGGGAGAAAGTCTACGACGTATTCTGCGCCGCGGTAGAGCTCCGTATGCCCTTTTTGTCGACCGAAACCCTTGACTTCGATGACGGTGATACCGGATACGCCGATGTCTCCGAGTGCCTCGCGGACGTCGTCCAGCTTGAACGGCTTGATGATGGCTGCAACCAGTTTCATTGCAATTGAGCTCCTGTAGAGGCCAAGGGAAGACCCTTGGCCGAGGGATTGGAATCGCGAATGCGAGGCGGCCTGGACTAGAATTCCTTCAACCAGCCGACCCAGAACTGCGGGTCGTCGTCGTAGGTATCGCGTCCGACTTGGTCGTAATTCAAGCTGAAGGTGCCGAAATCACCGGCCTCGCGGCTGATGGTCACTCCCCAATGACCGTAGTCGTTGCCGCCGTCGTTGTAATCGAAGTCATAGTAGCCGCCACGAAGGCCGAGCCCGAATTCGTAGGGCAGCGCAAACTCGAGGCCGGCGTAGTAGTACCAGTCGCCCTCGACAAACAGCGCTTCGCCGGAGGGGACGCCGGGCGCGTCGTCGGCCTGACCGTAGACGGTGTAGGCCAAGCCGGCCGTCAACCATTTCCAGGTCGCGCTGCCGCCGACTTCCGCGAAGTCGAGATCTTCGCCATCGGGGTACGCGTAGTAGATGGCGTTGACGTCGAAGCTGAGATCGTCGTTGACAGCCATGCTGTAGCCAAAGTAACCATCAAGCTCGTAACCGGGCGAGTTGAAGGTTTCCACGACATCGAAGGTCTTCTCGTCGAAGTCGACCTCGTACTCGACACCGTCGCCGAAATCGACGTTGGAGATCCAGGCTACCGCATAGATACCGCTGGCGTGCTCGTAGTCGACCCCGCCCTGCACGGCCGGGCCGTCGTCGGTCTGCGTCAGCCC
>NZ_DATITZ010000084.1:0-5774 GCF_035467215.1 Thiocapsa sp.
CAACCTGGTGCAATACCTGGGCGAGCTGGGTGCGGACGTGCGGGTGGTACGCAACGACGAGCTGAGCCTCGACGAGGCGATTGCGCTCGAGCCCGAGCGGATCGTGATCTCGCCGGGGCCCTGCACGCCGAACGAGGCCGGGATCTCGGTCGCGCTGATCAAGGCGATGGCCGGGCGTGTACCGATCCTCGGCGTCTGTCTGGGGCATCAGTCGATCGGCCAGGCGTTCGGCGGGAATATCATCAAGGCGCCGAGCGTGATGCACGGCAAGACCTCGGCGATCCACCACACGAACGTCGGCGTCTTCAGCGGACTGGATAACCCCTTCGAGGCGACCCGATATCATTCGTTGGTGATCGAGCAGCAGACCCTGCCGGATTGTTTGGAGGTGACGGCCTGGACCGAGACCGCCGAGGGCGAGCGCGAGGCCATCATGGGCGTGCGGCATCGCGAGCTTGCGGTCGAGGGCGTGCAGTTCCATCCGGAGTCGATCCTGACGCGGCATGGACACGATCTCCTCCGTAATTTTTTGGATACCGCGCTAAACCGCGTCCATCCCGACTGTTGATGTCGGCGGCGATGTCGACGCCGCAGTTCTCCAGTGGGCTGTTGAGACGCGGTTTAGGATATTTCAAGAATAATTAAAAAATAATCACTTAAAACGCGCAGCTCCGGCAGTGAATGCGCGTGATAAGTTCAACCCGACATGAAAACCTCACCTAAACCAAAGGGCGCGTTTTAATGGAGCTGAGAGAGGCGATCAACCGCTGCCTGGAACACCGTGATCTGACCGGCGAGGAGATGACCTCGGTCATGCGCACCATCATGACCGGCGGGGCGACCTCGGCGCAGATCGCGGGCTTCCTGATCGCCTTGCGCATGAAGGGCGAGGCGGTGCCCGAGATTGCGGCGGCGGCGGGCGTCATGCGCGAGCTGGCGACCGGCGTGGATATCGGCGGGCTTGATCATGTGGTCGACATCGTCGGTACCGGCGGGGATTCCTCGGGGACCTTCAACGTCTCGACCACCAGTATGTTCGTCGCTGCGGCGGCCGGTTGTCATGTGGCCAAGCACGGCAATCGCTCCGTATCCAGCCGCTCCGGTGCGGCCGACGTGCTCGAAGCGGCCGGGGTACGCTTGGATCTGACGTCCGAGCAGGTCGCACGCTGCGTGCGCGAGGTCGGTGTCGGCTTCATGTTCGCGCCGGGCCACCACAGCGCAATGAAACACGCGATCGGTCCACGCAAGGAGCTGGGCGTGCGGACCATCTTCAACGTCCTGGGTCCGCTGACCAATCCGGCCGGTGCGCCGAATCAGGTCCTCGGGGTCTTCAGCGAGGATCTGCTCGAGCCGCTGGCCCTGGTGCTGCAGCGTCTCGGTAGTCATCATGTCTTGGTGGTTCATGCCCGCGACGGACTGGACGAGATCAGTATCGGCGACATCACCGACGTGGCCGAGCTGAAGGACGGCGTCATCCACCGCTACGCCGTTCATCCCGAGGACTTCGGTCTCGCGCGAGCGGATCTCGATGCAATCCGTGTCGGGGATCCGGCCGAAAGCCTGGTGATGCTTCGCGGCGTCCTCGACAACCAGCCGGGGCCGGCCCGGGACATCGTTCAGCTCAATGCCGGTGCTGCAATCTATGCCGCCGGCCGTGCCGAGAGTCTCGCCGCCGGCTTGGCGCGCGCCGATTTCGCCATCTCCAGCGGCGAGGCCCGGCGTCGGCTCGACCGCTTGATCGCACTGACGGCGAGCTTCGATCGCGCGACGGGTGGCGTCTGACCATGGCCGATACGCCCGACATCCTCAAAAAGATTATTCACCGGAAGGTCGAAGAGGTCTCGGCCCGTTCGGCGCGCGTGCCGCTCGATCGGCTCGTTTCCGGCTTACACGAGGCCGATCCGCCACGCGGGTTCGCCGACGCGCTCCGCGCAAAGGTCGAAGCCGGCGTCCCCGCGGTGATCTCCGAGATCAAGAAGGCCAGTCCGAGCAAGGGAGTGCTGCGCCCGGATTTTCGGCCGGCCGAGATCGCGCAGAGCTACGCCCGCAACGGCGCGGCCTGTCTCTCGGTGCTGACCGACCGGGATTTCTTCCAGGGGAGCGACGAGGATCTCCAGGCAGCGCGCGCGGCCTGCGCGCTGCCGGTGATCCGCAAGGACTTCATCGTCGACCCTTATCAGGTCTACGAGGCCCGTGCCCTGGGTGCGGACTGCATCCTTCTGATCGCCGCCTGTCTGGACGATGCGCGGCTCGCCGAGCTGAATGCACTGGCCGGCCAGATCGGGCTGGACGTTCTGGTCGAGGTCCACGATGCGGACGAGCTGGAGCGGGCTCTGGCTGTCCCCGGTCGACTGATCGGGATCAACAACCGCAATCTGCGGACCTTCGAGGTGACCCTGGACACGACGCTCGGACTGCTCGACCGGGTCCCGAGCGACCGGCTCCTCGTCACCGAGAGCGGCATCCTGACGCCGGAGGATGTCGCGCGGATGCGTGCAAGCGGTGTCAATGCCTTCCTGGTGGGCGAGGCCTTCATGCGTGCCGAAGATCCGGGCGAGGAGCTGGCGCGGCTGTTCTTCGGAACGCATTGAGCGGCGCAAGACATCAAAGAGGCGTTGATAGCCGAGCCGGCACCTCCGGGGACCCCGGGATAGTCGACTTGCAGTCGACTCTGCGGCAGAGCTCCTATCGAGTGACGCGGATCTGCATCCCGTCGGGATGGGTCATGGCGTCGGGTTGCTTGCAGAGGTCCAGCAGGGTGCCGGCGATGCGTCCGGTTACGTCCAGGAAGGCCAGGTGACCGACCTTGCGGCTGGTCTGGCGCAGGCGTTGGGAGAGTTGGAGCCCGACGCTGTAGAGAAAATCCTTCGCGTACTCCTTCGATGGGATAATAGAGCGTGTCGGCCGCTTCGCCTTGACGGATGAAGTCCACGTTTTTGTCGTAGCTCTTGGCGTAACAATATCGCAACAAGGGCTCCAACCAACGTGGATCTTGTTTGGGCGGCGTCAGAATGGTCATGTCCCCGAGCGGAGCGGGTTGCGCATCGGGTCTTCTTTTTTCGGGACGAACGACGGCGGAGAGCTCGGATGAAGGCGCGTGTGAAATGGATCGAAGGGGCGGCGATGCTGGGCGAGGCCGGCTCGGGTCATGCCATCGTCATGGACGGTCCACCCGATCTCGGGGGTCGCAACATCGGTGTGCGCCCGATGGAAATGCTGCTGATGGGCTTGGGCGGCTGCACCCAGTTCGACGTCTTGCTCATCCTGCGCAAGGCGCGCCAGGCGGTGACGGACTGCGTCGTCGAGTTGACGGCCGAGCGCGCGGAGACAGACCCCAAGGTCTTCACCGCGATCCATGTCCATTTTATCGTGACCGGACGGGGACTCGATCCGCAACGCGTGGAGCGGGCGATCAAGCTCAGCGCCGAGAAATACTGCTCGGCATCCATCATGCTGGGCGCGACCGCGACCGTCACGCACGATTTCGAGATCCGCGATCTCGATACCGCTCTTGCATCCGTCGAACCGGAACGGTAGCGTGCGCGCTCCTGTTGTTCTGGAGGTCTCACGCCGATGCCCATGACCCTGAAAAAGCTGCGTCTGGAGGGGTTCAACAACCTTACCAAGACGCTCAGCTTCAACATCTACGATGTCTGTTATGCGGACTCGGACGAGCAGCGTGAGGCCTACATCCAGTATATCGACGAGGCCTACAACGCCGAGCGTCTGACCGCGATCCTGACGGATGTCGCGGAGATCATCGGTGCGACCATCCTCAATGTCGCGCACCAGGATTACGACCCGCAGGGCGCTTCGGTCACCATGCTGATCTCGGAGGAGCCGATCGCGGCGGGGCAGATTTCAAACACCGCTTCGCCCGGCCCCTTGCCCGAGGCGGTCGTTGCCCATCTGGACAAGAGCCACATCACGGTCCACACCTATCCGGAGAGCAATCCCCAGACCGGGATCAGCACCTTCCGCGCGGATATCGATGTCTCGACCTGCGGGCGCATCTCGCCGCTGCGGGCCTTGAACTATCTGATCCACGCGCTGGAGTCCGACGTGGTCATCATGGACTACCGGGTGCGCGGCTTCACGCGCGATGTCGGGGGGCGCAAGCACTTCATCGACCACAACATCAGCTCGATCCAGAACTATTTGTCGCGCGACACCAAGAACCGCTATCAGATGGTCGACGTGAACGTCTACCAGGAGAACCTCTTCCACACCAAGATGGTCATCAAGCACTTCCGGCTCGACGACTATCTCTTCTGCGTCGAGGCCAAGGATCTCTCCGAGCGCGAGCACCAGCGCATCCAAAAGCTGCTGCGCCGCGAGCTCACCGAGATCTTTTACGGGCGTAATCTGGGGCGCAACCTCGAGTTCACCGGCTGAATTCCGCTAGCGCGGAATTCAGGATGATAGGGGGATCGGGTGGTTCGCTTCGCTCACCGCCACCCGCCGGCCGGGCGTGTTCCGGCTCGGTCTACCTCGACAACCCGGCCGACGACTGCAGCGCGGCTGAGTGTCATAACCGCTCGTTATCGTTGTCGTTGTCGTAATCGACCATCGATACGACAACGATCTCGGACGGTCTCGGAATCTCCGCACCGCTCCACGACCCGCTCGATCCCGTTCGCCGGACGCCCTGAAAAAAATCCAAAACCCACCTGAACCGCGCCGCGCCGACGGTGATTGGTGGCTCCGAGATTCAAGATCGCTCGGAACCTCCATGCACCGCAGAGCGCGGTTCAGACCCAGTAGACCGTGCCCGTCATCACCTTGGACGTCAGTCGCATCGCCGAACGAATCGGCGCCGGCAGCTCGGCCCCGCCGGCGGCGTGGGCAATCTGCGCATGGTGGACCTCGTCGGCCTTCATCTGCTCGAGGATGGTACGCGTCTTCTCGTCGTCGATCGGGATCTGGGCGAGGTGCTCGTCGAGATGGTCCTCGACCTGGCGCTCGGTCTCGACGACGAAGCCGAGGCTCCATTTGTCGCCGGCCAGCCCGGCCGCCGCGCCCATTGCAAAGGAGCCCGCATACCAGAGCGGGTTCAAGAGACTCTTGCGGTCCCCCAAGTCATCCAAACGGGCGGCACACCAGGCGAGATGATCGTTCTCTTCCTTGGCGGAGCGCTCGAGGCGTTTGCGCGTGTCCGGCAGCTTGGCGGTCAGCGCTTGACCCTGGTAGAGGGCTTGGGCGCAGACCTCGCCGGTGTGGTTGATCCGCATCAGGCGGGCGACGTGCCGGCGCTGCTCGTCGGTGAGGTCCGCCTCCGGGATGTCCTCGGCCGGGTTCGGTCGCTCGGTGGTTTGCGGGCGTCCGAACAGCGTCCGCAACGCATGATCGGCGTTGATCAGGACCTGGTCGATGGGCGTCAAACGGCGTGTCGTCATGGGTTGCTCCGGTCGAAAAGGGTTGAGTTGCGGTCAGTATCGGGGATTCCGAGCCGCGTGACGAGTATGCGGGCAGCAGGGCCGGCTTCCAGCTTGAGGACGAGCCTGGCGAGCCTCGTTGCGGCAGTTTGTGTCGAGCGCCAACGGCGCGACCGATGTCAGCCCGGGGCAACGCCCCGGGTTTCTGAGCGGTTTGCACCGTTCGGCCCTTTCCCGAAACGCGCGCCTAAGATCGACACATCAAAGCGTTGGGCCGCCCCTTCAGGGCTTAGTATGGGGGTCGTGGTCCCGGGGCGTTGCCCCGGGCTCGCGTGGTGAGCCCCGTTGGGGCAGCCGGATACCAGCGGGTTCGATTCATGGCCATGGCAGGCTCCGTCC
>NZ_DATITZ010000085.1:0-3647 GCF_035467215.1 Thiocapsa sp.
GTCCGGACAGCAATCTGTCCAGGTCGGTGTCGCCAGGTGTGATGGATGAGGCAAGGCCCACGTCAGCCCACCGAGCCTTCCAGGCTCACTTCCAGCAGCTTCTTCGCCTCCACCGCGAATTCCATCGGTAGTTCGCGGAACACCTGCTTGCAGAAGCCGTCGACGATCATCGACACCGCGTCTTCCTCGCTTATGCCGCGCGACAGGCAATAGAACAACTGGTCGTCGGAGATCTTGCTGGTGGTCGCCTCGTGCTCGACGATGGCGCTCTGATGCTTGACCTCGATGTACGGGAAAGTGTGGGCGCCGCACTGCTTGCCGATCAGCAGGGAATCGCACTGGGTGAAGTTGCGCGCGCCGATCGCGTTCTTCTCGACCTTGACCAGCCCGCGGTAGGTGTTCTGGCCGCGCCCGGCGGAGATGCCCTTGCTGATGATCTTGCTTTTGGTGCGCGCACCGAGGTGGATCATCTTGGTGCCGGTGTCGGCCTGCTGGCGATGATTGGTCAGTGCAACCGAATAGAACTCGCCAACCGAATCGTCGCCGCGCAGCACGCAACTCGGGTATTTCCAGGTGATCGCCGAACCGGTCTCGACCTGGGTCCAGGAGATCTTGGAGCGCGCACCGCGACACTCTCCGCGCTTGGTCACGAAGTTGTAGATGCCGCCGCGACCTTGATCATCGCCCGGATACCAATTCTGGACGGTCGAGTACTTGATCTCGGCATCGTCCATGGCGATCAGCTCCACCACCGCGGCGTGAAGCTGGTTCTCGTCGCGCTGCGGCGCCGTACAGCCTTCGAGATAACTGACATAGCTGCCGGCTTCCGCGATGATCAGGGTCCGCTCGAATTGGCCCGTGTTGCGCGCATTGATTCAGAAGTAGGTGCTGAGCTCCATCGGACAGCGCACGCCCTTCGGGACATAGACGAAGGTGCCGTCGCTGAAGACCGCGGCGTTGAGGCCGGCGTAATAGTTGTCCGTATGCGGAACGACCGAGCCCAGGTACTGCTTGATCAACTCCGGATGCTCGTGAACGGCCTCGGAGATGGAGCAGAAGATGACGCCCGCGTCGGCCAACACGGCGCGGAAGGTCGTGGCCACCGAGACGCTGTCGAACACGGCATCCACGGCGATCCCGGCGAGCGCCTTTTGCTCCTCGATCGGAATGCCGAGCTTCTCGTAGGTCTCGAGCAAGGCCGGATCGATCTCGTCGAGGCTCTTGGGCATGTCTTCCGGGCGCTTCGGGGCCGAGAAGTAGGAGATCGACTGGAAATCGATCGGCGGATAGTGGACCGATGCCCAGTGCGGCGTCTGCATAGTGAGCCAATGCCGGTAGGCCTTGAGCCTCCACTCGGTCATGAACTCGGGCTCGCCCTTGCGGGCGGAGATGGCACGCACCACCCCTTCGTCCAGACCGGGCGGCAGGGTATCGGACTCGATCTCGGTCACGAACCCATGCTCGTACTCGGATCGGACGATATCTTCGACAGCTTGGGTTGAGGTCATCTCTCCTGGCTCCGTTTTCTTGAGCGTTTTACTGGGTATTTACTATACGCCCTTCTCGGCGGGTTTCAACATCCCGCTAGACGTCCGGAATACACCGGGTTGGTCGTGATCGGATCTCGACAAATCCCATGTTCGAGCGCCGCACCCCGGTTTCAAGGGGTTTTGCGCGGCTACTCAAATAATGACGGGATTATATTCGAATTTTCGCAACACCTTCAGCGTGGGGTTGTGAATGCGAACGGTTCCTATTATTCTTGTCGCGAGGCGGAAAACCGCCGAGACCTCGAACCCCATCTGGCCCATCAGGAGGCCCAACCACATGAAACCAGTACGCTGCCTGATCTCCTCGATCACCGCCCCGATCACCTTCGGGATCGCCGCGGCGCTCATCTTCGCCGTCCCGCCGAGCGTCGCCGCGGCCGAGGAGGAGGTCAACCTCTACTCGGCACGCAAGGAAGAGCTGATCAAGCCCTTGCTCGACCGCTTCACGGAGCAGACCGGCATCAAGGTCAACATGGTCACGGATAAGGCCGAGACCCTGCTCAAGCGCCTGGAGAGCGAGGGGATCAACTCGCCCGCCGACCTGCTGGTGACGGTCGATGCGGGCAACCTCTATCGCGCCAAAGAGGCCGGGGTCACCCAGCCGATCGAGAGTCAGGTGCTGGTCGAGGCGATCCCGGAGGCCTACCGCGACTCCGAGGGTCATTGGTTCGGTCTGTCCCTGCGTGCGCGCCCGATCCTCTATGTCGAGGGCAAGGTCGACCCGACCAGCCTCACGACCTACGAGGCGCTGGCCGACCCCGCCTGGAAGGGTCGTATCTGCATCCGCTCCTCGGACAACATCTACAACCAGTCGATGGTCGCCTCCATGATCGCCGCCGATGGCGTGGAAGCCACGGAGACCTGGGCGAAAGGTCTCGTCGCCAACATGGCGCGTCCGCCCAAAGGCGGTGATCGCGATCAGATCGCAGCGGCTGCGGCCGGGCAATGCGACCTCGCCATCGCCAACACCTACTACCTTGCCGGCATGCTGACCTCGGGCGATCAAAGTCAGGTGGACGCCGCGCAGGTCATGCGGGTCTTCTGGCCGAACCAGGACGGTCGCGGCGCCCATGTGAACGTGAGCGGGATCGCCATGACACACTCGGCGAAGAACAAGGAGGCCGCGGTCAAGCTTGCGGAGTTCCTCGTCAGTCCCGAGTCTCAGGCGTGGTATGCGGAGGTCAACGGCGAGTATCCGGTCCTCACGGGCGCCGAGGTCAGCGAGCTCCTGAAATCCTGGGGCGAGTTCAAGGCCGACGACCTGCAGCTCTCGAAGCTCGGCGAATTCGGGCCGGATGCGGTGCGTCTGATGGACCGCGCGGGCTGGAAATAGACGGGCGGCCGCTCGAGAAGCGATAATGGGGCCCGAAAGGGCCCTCACGGCGGCCCTCCGCAACGCAAAGAGGCAGTACCCTTCATGAGGCGATCGTGAGCTCGCATGAGCGCCGAGGGTTGTGGTCGGCGAGCATCGTCGCGATCGCGCTCTTGGCCGGCCTGCCGGTGCTGGTGATCGTCGGCTTCGTCGTGGTTCCCGCCGGCGATGTTTGGCAGCATCTCGTCGACACGGTCCTCGCCGACTATGTGATCAACACGCTGCTGTTGATGCTCGGAGTCGCCCTCGGAACCCTGATCGGCGGCGTCGGCACGGCCTGGCTGACCAGCATGTGCCGGTTCCCCGGACGCGGCCTGTTCGAGTGGGCGCTGATCCTGCCGATGGCGATGCCCGCCTACATCATCGCCTACACCTACACCGGCATGCTGGATTTCGCCGGACCGGTTCAGACCACGCTCAGGGACTGGACCGGATGGGGCTTCGGAGACTACTGGTTTCCCGAGATCCGCTCGCTCGAAGGGGCCGCCCTGATGCTCGCCCTCGTCCTCTACCCTTACGTCTATCTGCTCAGCCGAGCCGCCTTTCTCGGTCAGTCGCTGTGCGTGCTGGACGTCAGCTGCACACTCGGCAACGGCCCCTGGCGCACCTTCTTCTCGGTCGCCCTGCCCCTGGCACGCCCGGCCATCGTCGCCGGTCTGACCCTGGCCCTGATGGAGACCCTGGCCGATTACGGCACGGTTCAGTATTTCGGCGTCCAAACCTTC
>NZ_DATITZ010000086.1:0-13964 GCF_035467215.1 Thiocapsa sp.
CGGGACCTTCCACAACCTGCCGATCTATATCCACGACGTGGCGCGCGTGACCCAGGGTCCCGAGGACGCCTCCGAGCTGGTCGCCTTCTAGCCCGGGCCGGCGTCCGAGATCGATGACGCCGCGGATGGCCGCCCGGCCGTCACCATCGCGATCGCCAAGAAGGAGCTGACCAACGGCGTGACGGTGGCGAACGCCATCATCGAGCGCGTCGAGGAGCTCAAGGGCTCGCGTATCCCGGCCAACGTCGAGGTCAGCATCACGCGCAACTACGGGCAGTCCGCCGACCAAAAGGTCTCTGAGCTGATCGGCAAGCTGATCAAGGCGACCATGTTCGTGGTCATCCTGGTCCTGCTGGCCTTCCGCGCGGTGCGTCCGGCCATTGTCGTCATGCTGGTCATCCCGGTCGTGCTTTTCATGACGGTCTTCGTGGCCTGGGTGACCAACTACACGATCGACCGGGTGAGCTTGTTTGCGTTGATCTTCTCGATCGGCATCCTGGTCGACGACGCCATCGTTGTCATCGAGAACATCTATCGGCGTTGGCTCGAAGAGGGGCGCACCGACGAAGACACGGCGATCGACGCGGTGCGCGAGGTCGGCAACCCGACCATCCTGGCCACCTTCACCGTCATCGCCGCCTTGCTGCCGATGGGTTTCGTCAGCGGCATGATGGGCCCCTACATGGCGCCGATCCCGGTGCTGGGCTCGGTGGCGATGTTCATCTCGCTATTCGCGGCCTTCGTCTTCACGCCCTACCTTGCGATCTCCAAATGGCTGCGTCCCTCGATGAAATATCTCGCGGCGGCGGAGAAGCGCGAGCATAAGGAGGCCGAGGGTCTCGAAAAGCTCTATCGACGGATCCTGACCCCCCTGATCGAGAATCGCGGCAAGCGCTTGGTCTTCAAGCTGGCGCTCTGGGGCACCTTCCTCGTCACGTTGTCGTTCTTCTATTTCAATCTGGTGGCGGTCAAGATGCTGCCGCTGGACAACAAGCCCGAATTCTCGGTGGTGCTCGACATGCCCGAGGGTACGGCGCTGCCGGTGACGGCGAACCTCGCGCATCGCATGGCCGACAAGCTGCGCAGCATGCCCGAGGTGACCGCCATTCAGCTGTATGCCGGAACCGCGCGACCCTTCGACTTCAACGGCATGGTGCGTCATTACTATATGCGCTCGGATCCCTGGCACAGCGAGCTTCAGGTTCAGTTGACCGACAAGCACGACCGGGATCGAAGCAGTCACGAGATCGCCGTCGAGGCGCGCGAGCTGCTCGCAAAGATGGTCGAGGGCACGGGTGCAGCGCTTGCGGTGGTGGAGATGCCCCCGGGTCCGCCGGTGCTGCAATCGGTCGTCGCGGAGGTCTACGGACCCACGCCGGAGCTGAGGCGTCAGTTCGCACGCGACCTGACCGAGATCTTCGGCAAGGCCGAGAGCGCCCGCGATGTCGACAACTATCTCAGGGGTGCCTTCGACTACTGGCGCTTCAACGTGGATACCGAGAAGGCGGTGCGTCGCGGCATCTCGGTCGATACCATCAACCGCAATCTCGCGATGGCCCTCGGCGGCTCGCCGATCGGCGACATCAAGCCGCAGGCAGGTCGCCAGATGGGTCACGAGCCCGTCCAGATCGTGCTTCAGGTGCCTCTGTCAGAGCGCTCGCAGGTCGATCGCCTCGGCGACCTTCCGATTCAGTCCAATCAGGGATACACAGTCCCGCTGCGCGAACTCGGCGAATTCCTGCTGACGCCTGAAGAGGACATCATCTATCACAAGGATCTGCGTCCGGTGGAGTATGTGGTGGCGGATGTCGGCGGGCGGCTTGCGGCACCCGTGTACGCCATGTTCCAGGTCGAGCGTATCCTCAATCAGCAGGACTACACGGCACCGGACGGCACCAAGCCGCAAGGTGGCGAGGTGATGGAAGACGCCATCTTCTGGCTCGACGCGCCCCCCGACAGCAGTCGCTTGGCCTGGACCTGGGCGGGCGAGTGGACCGTCACCTACGAGACCTTCCGCGACATGGGCGCCGCCTTCGGGGTTGCGCTGATCCTGATCTATATCCTGGTGGTCTGGGAGTTCGGCAACTTCCGCATCCCGCTCGTGATCATGGCGCCGATCCCCTTGACCCTGCTCGGGATCATCCCGGCGCATGCGATCATGTTCAGCCTCGGTCTCGGGGGGGAGTTCACGGCGACCTCGATGATCGGCTGGATCGCGTTGGCGGGCATCATTGTGCGAAACTCGATCCTGCTGGTGGATTTCGCGATCCACGAGATCCAGAAGGGCGTGCCGGTCGCCGAGGCGATGATCCGCTCCTGCAAGATCCGCACGCGCCCGATCGTGATCACGGCCTTGGCCCTGGTCGCGGGCTCGAGCGTCATCATCACCGACCCGATCTTCCAGGGCATGGCGATCTCGCTGCTCTCCGGGGTGTTGGTCTCGACCGTCCTGACCCTGATCGTCATTCCGCTCGGCTGCGTCGCCGCGGGTGACGACATGTGTCGGGTGGCGCTCGCCACGGCCCCGTCCGGCACCAGCCTCCCGTGCCTGACGGATGCCGCTCCGATGAAGACACCGCGCAAGGGCTCCGGTGGCGGCGGTGTCAGCCGCTTCTTCGGAAAGGTCGTGGAGTTCTTCATTCTTGCGCTCTACGCGGTACGCGGGATCTTCCTGCTGCTCTTCGAGGCGGCGAAAGGCGCGGTCAAGCCCAAGCCCGCTCGCCGGCCGGTCGCGCGCTCCGCTGCGGCGACGACAGCGCCCGCCGATGTGCCCGTGGAGAAGGAAGCACCGTCCGCCAAAGGCGAGAGCGCCGCGTCGGAGCCTGCTCGGACCGTCACCAAAAAACGTGCGACGACGGCGTCGGATGCCAAACCGACAACGCGCAAGACGGCCGCGAAGAAGACTGCAGCGGCGGACACCTCGAGTCAGCCGGTGCAGAAAAAGGCGCCTCGGCGCGGTATTCGATTGAAGATCGACGACGAGAACGACACGGGCGATCGTTAGTGTATCGACGGCGACCCGCGTCCTCATGCGAACGGACGCGGGGCCGGGTTCGGTCTCCGACGGCGCGCGAGGCGTGCGTCAGGGGCGATGCTTCGGGTCGATCGCAAGACCGGGCGCGGTACAGAGGACATCACCTGACAACGGATTTAAAGGTCGCGCAATGACGCCTTTCTTGCTCGTCTCCGGGCTGATGCTCGGCTTGCTCTCCGCCACGGCGCATCAGTCGGCGTTCGGTGCGGAGTCTTGGGGGCAGGCTCGACAACCGACCCGGGTCGACCAACCGGTCTATTCCGGTGGATACGAGACGCCGCGGTCGGGGTTCGATCGCGGCTCTTACGATCCTTACCAATACCGAGACGACGATTCGCGCCGCAGCGACGACAGGACCTGGACAGGAACGGAGTACGGAGGCTACGACATCGCGCCAGGGGCGGACAGTGGGCTCGATGGATTCATCAACCGCGACGGGCGTTGGGTGGAGCGCAGCCGAGAGTCCGCGCAAGGCTATCCCGACGACGGCTATGCCCCCCCTGCGAGAGGCCGATATTCCGACGCGACCTCGCCGGCGATCTCGACCGGGACGGCGTCCCCGGACCCTTGGTTCGATCGCGACGATCGGGCGGCGGGTGGAGGTTGGCGCGAATCCTCGACTGCCCCGTCGGCGTGGGGCGAGGGTTTCGGACCGGACTACCCGCAGACGGAATATCGGTTTCGCGGTGATCCGCAGCCGTGGTCGGGCCGCGGGATCGTTCAGGATGAGACGGCCGGATACAGGTTCCGACCGCTGACGGATCAGGAGGCGGAGCAGCGCGCGCAAACACCCGGCTGGCGTCCGCTCGAGCCGGGGCGCGGCGACCGGGACGGACGAGCGCGGGCCCCTGCGGGACTGATGGACGCGCTGACGCCGCCGCCTCGGACGTTCGGTTTCGAGCCGGCGCCTTGGCCTTGATCCGTCGTCGGCCCGCCCGGATCCTGCTGTCCAGCTCGCGGCTCGCGACCGGATTGCGGCCCTACCGATCGGCAACGGCTTGGGCGCGATGCGACGAGAAGCCGCAAATGACCCCGATCCAGGGCCGGGGTGTCGTCATGACTGATCACCGATCGATGGGAGGATAAGACAAGATGAGAACGCAAACGCAGGCTGTGATGGGTATCGCGCTCGCATCCGCCTTGGCGGCCACGGCGCACGCGGAGATCGCGGGTGTCCAGTTCTCCGCGGACATGATCAATCAAGGCCCGGACGGGCAGACCGAAACCGTCAAGATGTTCGTGGGCGACGGCCGGATGCGCAAGGAGATGACGCAGCAGGGTCAAGAGGTGGTTCAGATCATCGATCAGAATCGCGGGATGATGTGGGTCCTCTTCCCCGAGCGGCAGACCTACATGGAGCAAGGAGGACCTCCGGGCGAAGGCGCACCCGCGCCGGCGCCGCCCCCGAGCGCGGAGACCGATCCCTGCGCCGGTATGCCCGGCCTGACCTGTCGACGTGCCGGCGAGGAGGCGGTCGGAGGGCGGGCCGCGGTGAAATGGGAGATGGTCATGACCCATGAAGGTCAGTCCATGAACGGGACCCTCTGGATCGACGCCGAGCGCGCGATTCCGCTGAAACACGAGATGTCCAACGGCGAGAAGATGGAGCTCGTGATGGTCGGCACCGAAACCATGGAAGGCCGTCAGGTCGAGAAATGGGAGATGACCACGACCGCCCCCGATCGGCCGCCGACCCGGGTTCTGCAATGGTACGATCCAGAGCTGAAGCTGTCGGTCCGAGAGGAGTTTCCCGGCGGCGGTGTGCGCGAGCTCAAATCGATCCGGATCGGCGACCAGCCGGACCATCTGTTTGCGGTGCCCGCCGGGTACTCGCGCATGGAGATGCCCCAGCCCGGACAATAGTCGCTCGGGGCGGCATCGGGGATGAACGCGGACGCGGAAGCACGGCATGATCACGATCGTCGGAAGTCTTAAGGGCGGTTCGGGCAAGAGCACCTTGACCTTCAATCTGGGGGTCTGGCTCTCGATGGCGGGCGTGAAGGTTCAACTGATCGATGCGGATCCTCAGGCGACCCTGACCGACGTCATCGACGTGCGCAGGGAAGAGGGGTTCGATCCCGTCCTGAAGGCGTCCGACAAGCGCGCCCTGGCGCCCGAGCAATTGAAGGCCGCCGACGAGACACTCATCGACGTCGGGACATCGGACATGGAGAGCCTGCGCACGGCGCTTGCGCGGTGCGACCGCGTCGTCGTGCCGGTTCCGCCGTCGCAGGCCGATATCTGGTCGACCCAGCGTTTCATCCAGTTGATTGCCTCGGTCGAGCGCGAGACCCCTCCCGACATCATCGGATTCATCAATCGGGGCGACACCCACCACGCGGTTCGCGAGACCAACGAGGCCGCAGCCGCGCTGGTCTCGCTCCCGGGTATTCGCTTCATCAAGCCGCGGCTCTCGCAACGCACCGTCTTTCGGCGCTCGTTCAGCGAGGGCTTGGCGGTGTTCGAGCTGGAGTCCCGCGGCAAGGCGGCGCGGGAGTTTCTCGGGCTGGCCGCGACGCTCTATCCGCACCTGGTTAGCTAATCCGCCGAGGAGAGGCGCCCTCGCTTCATGCACGACTGCTTGGGTGCCGGTCACGTTACGAGCTCGAACCGTGCGCGGCGTTCGGTTCGCCTTGTCGCATTCCGCAATTCTGTTAAGCTCATGAGACAACGGGAGCGGCAACGAGTATTCAATCTCCTGCCCGCACTGATGTGCGAGCTAATCGTCTTGCTATCAGCAAGATTTCAATGGCTTCGTTGACATCACATCGTCGGCTTCCGGTATAGCATCGATTGCTACAGTGCCCTTCGCTTTGCGGGAGGCCGTTTTTGCGACAAGAGTGAATGTGATGCTTGGCGGCAACATGCCGACTTTATTGACTATTTTTATCAACTGCTTACAAACCGGCCCGAATCATGGCGCAGAATGAGATCCCGAGGACCGATGTCTTCCCGGACGGCGAGGTGTCGAACGAGCAAGCGGAAGCCGATGCACGCGCCGCGGGCGTCACCGAGGTTCAGCTGCATGCCTTCGCGATCGATCGCCTGTCCCAGGCCTTCGAAACCAGTGCCAAGCGCTGGGAGCTGATCGTCTATCCCAGCCTGTTCGCCTTCATCATCCTTGCGGCCTACGGGTTCTACCTCGTGTTCAGTCTCGCCAAGGACGTCCACTATCTGGCCATCAGTGTCGACACCAACATGACGGTGCTGGCCAGCAACATGCAGTCGATCTCGGACAACATGGGGCAGATGAGTGCGAACGTCCGCACCATGGCCGTCAGTGTGGATTCGATGGCGCGGGATGTGAACACCCTGGAGCCCATGTTGACGAGCATTCAGACCATGGATCGTTCGATGCAGGCGATGACCATGTCGACCTCGTCCATGCGCAACGATATGGCGGGCATGAATCAAAGCATCGGCCGCCCCTTGCAGTTCATGAATTGGTTCATGCCGTGGTGATGGAGCGCGATCCCTGCAAGGGTGATTAGAACCATTCGAACCATCACGAATCGGAGTTGACCGTGCCCCCGGGTCTCCCCGAATCCGTGCGACTGATCGTCGCCATCTCCTCGCGCGCGCTTTTCGACCTCAGCGAGTCTCATCAGGTGTTCGAGACGCAAGGCGTCGATGCCTATCGCGACTATCAGGTCGCGCACGAAAACGACATCCTCGAGCCCGGTGTGGCCTTTGCGCTCGCCAAAAAGCTCATGAGCCTCAATGCAGCCCTGGGTGATCGGGGTCGCGTCGAGGTCATCCTGATCTCGCGCAACAGCTCGGATACCGGGCTGCGCGTCCTGACCTCCGCACATCATCAGGGTCTGGATATCGCTCGCGCCGCCTTCACGGGCGGGGCAAGTCCCTACCGCTACGTGGCCGCCTTCGGTGCGCATCTGTTCTTGTCCGCGGATCCGAGGGACGTGCGCTCGGCCTTGGATGCAGGGTGTGCCGCGGCAACGGTCCTGCCGGCGGGCTTTCCGGCGGATCCGGAGCAGGATGAGCAGGTTCGAATCGCGTTTGACGGCGATGCGGTCCTCTTCTCCGACGACGCGGAAAGGCTTTTCCGTCGCGAAGGGCTCGAAGTCTTCAACGCGACCGAGCTGGCCGCCGCGCATGAGCCGTTACCCGGTGGACCCTTCAAGGGTTTGCTGGTGGCGATCCATCAACTTCAGGCACTCTTTCCGCCCGAGGCATCGCCGCTGCGCACCGCGCTCGTGACCTCGCGCGGTGCGCCCTCGCACGAGCGGGTGATCCGTACCTTGCGTGCGTGGGATATCCGCATCGACGAGGCACTCTTTCTCGGTGGGCTCGACAAAGGGCGTTTTCTCGCGGCCTTCGACGCGGACATCTTTTTCGACGATCAGCGTGTCCATTGCGACGCGGCAAGCCGTCATGTCGCAACCGGGCATGTCCCGCACGGTGTCGCCAATATCGAGACCGACCCGCCGAACCGAACGGCAGAGCCCGCGGACAACCCCGGCTAAACCGCGTCCAGAGCGAGATGTTCAGTGTCGAGTGAGTCGAAGGGTTGGTGCGCCCCCCGCTCCCCGGCGGTGACGCGGTTTAGAATTTTACGTTTTTTAATCTTCTAAACTGCGCCGACTCACACGGTTGCCGATCGCTCTGTCAGATTCTCCGCGACCACCTCTTCCTGAAACTGAAAGGCGAGCCAGTTGCCGCGTACGTCGAGCTCACGCAGACAGTCGCAGATATGCGGGATGATGCTGGGGTTGCGGAAGGCGTCTTCCGCTAAGTTAATGAAGAATCACAGGTTGTGACCTGCTTGGCGCTGCTCGGCGAGCACGCGCACGGCGTCGCGGATCGCCCATTTGTCGATCTCCTCGATCAGCCCGCGTCGGATCGCGGCCCCGATGAAATCCTTGGACTCCAACAACTCGCCCGCCTCGTCGAGCAGACGCACCAGGACGCTGTAGTTCTCCTGGTTGTCGCCCATGAGGCTGATGATGGGTTGGTAGACGAGCTTGAACTGCTTGTTGCCGAGCGCCGTGGCGATCTTGTCGGCGACCTCCGAGTCCCCGTCCACGGCGGTTTGTTTGGTCCGGGCCGCCAGCGAGGTGGGGGTTTGCATCCCGGCGGTGCAGTCCGTGGGCGAAGCCGCGCTGTAGACGCACAGCCTGTGGGCTGCGTTGAGGATGTCTTGCGCGGCCGCTGCACGTCCCTTCACGAGGTAGTAACCGATATCGCAGTCCGGCGCGATGCGTCCCGTGGTTGCGAGGCGCTGCGTCAGGCGGGCGTGCTCGCGGATATGCGCGCCGAGTGCCTCGGCCTCCTTTTCATCCAAGTCGTCGACGATCAAGGCGAACCGTCGTCGCTGATTCGCGTGAGCGCATGAGCACGGTCGGCGACCGAGGCCAAGACCGGGCCGAAGCCGTCGACGATGTCCGGCCCATGGGTCAGACCCAGATCGCGCAGAAGCTCCGAATGTCGTCTCACCAGGTTCGGGTAGCCGTGCAGTGTGAGATAGGCGCTGTTGGCGTCGAGGTGCAGACCCTGCTTTACGAAGGCGATCGCCGTACCGGACTGCTCGACCAGCTCGCGGGAGCGTCGTTCGCACTGCTTGAGCCGAGCCGCCAGCTCACGGGCGCGGCGACGTTGACGCAGATCGGTCACTTCGCGCTGGATGGTCCAGACAAGCTGCTCGTCGTCGGTGCGGGCGAGCACGGCACGTGCCCCGAGTTGCTGTGCTTCGCGCACGGCGTCGGGATCGTGCGCGTCGGCGGCGATCATGATAATCGGGATCTCGGCCACGCGGTCGTGCGCGGCCATGATACGGGTTGGTGCGGAATCCACGAGTTTTCGGGACAGTGTCATCCGGGCGATTATCGGACTTCACGGCCCGTTAGGGAAACGAACGCGCTCACAAGAGCGGCGATCCGATGCTGGCCGCGTCGTTCAAGGGAATCTTGGATCCGACACCCGGAACCTCGCGGACCAGTCGCGGGACCAGATAACCGGGAAGGCGTTCACGCAACGCCTCGCCGAGCCGCAGTGCCTGCGCGTCGGAGACCGCGAAGTGTGCAGCACCCTCCACGGGATCGAGCTGGTGGAGGTAGTAGGGGAGAACCGCGCACTCGAAGAGGCGCTCGCTGAGCGCTGCGAGTGTCGGGAGCGCGTCGTTGACCCCGCGCAGCAAGACGCTTTGGTTGAGTAGGGTCAGACGTGCGCGACTCAGTCGCTGCAGTGCATCCTCGGCCTGCGCACCCAGCTCGCTCGGATGATTGGCATGGACGACCAGGATCGTGGCGAGACGCGAGCCGGCCAAGCCTCGACAGAGTGCGTCGGTGACCCGGGACGGCAGGACGACGGGGATGCGTGTATGGATCCGCAGGCGTTTCAGGTGCGGGATCTCGTGCAGGCGCTCGAGCAGTGCACCGAGGCGATCGTCGTCCAGCATCAAGGGATCCCCGCCGCTGAGGATCACCTCGCAGATCCCCGGGTCCGCGGCGATCGAGGCCACGGCAAGGGCTGTGCGATCCGGCGTTTGACCGAGCGTCGCGTATGGAAAATGCCTTCGAAAACAATAGCGGCAGTGCACCGCGCACCCACCCGTGGCGATCAGGAGGGCACGGCCTGAATATTTTCGAAGCAGCCCCGAGCCGATGTCCGCGGAGGTGTCGCCGACCGGATCGCGGCTGAATCCGGCGACGGACAAGCGTTCCGCCCCGAGCGGCAGGACCTGTCTGAGCAAGGGGTCGCGCGGGTCGCCCGGCGTCATCAAGGCGGCAAAGGCGCGCGGGACCAGCATCCGGAACCCCGGTGCCGCGACGTCGAGATCCGGGATCGCCTCCGGACTCAGACCCAGTGCGGCGAGGAGGTCGCCGGCCTGTCGGTAGGCCTCGGCGAGGTCCTGCTTCCAGGCCGCCTCACGCTCGGGCGTCCGGAACGGCTCCGGCGTCGCGGTCTGACAAGCGGCGATGCTTCGCGGTACCATTGCGCGGTTTAGCTCCACAGTCAACGAGGACGATATGGCCTTTTACAGTACCAGCGAGTTCAAGGGTGGACTCAAGATCATGTTGGACGGCGATCCTTACAACATCGTCGAGAACGAATTCGTCAAGCCGGGCAAGGGCCAGGCCTTCAACCGGGTACGTGTGCGCAATCTCAAGACCGGACGAACCGTCGAGAAGACCTTCAAGTCGGGCGACACCGTCGAGGCGGCCGACGTGCATGATACCGACATGCAGTATCTCTACAACGACGGCGAAGAGTGGCATTTCATGGATCCGGCGAGCTTCGAGCAGATGACCGCCGACGCGACCGCCGTAGGCGACGCCGCCAAGTGGATCAAGGAGGAGGACATCTGCAGGGTGACACTCTGGAACGGCGTTCCGCTGAGCGTGGACGCACCCAATTTCGTCGTCCTGGCGATCACCGAGACCGACCCCGGGCTCAAGGGCGACACCTCGGGCGGCGGCGGCAAGCCGGCGACACTGGAGACGGGCGCGGTGGTGCGTGTGCCCTTGTTCGTTCAGTCCGGCGAGCTGGTGAAGGTCGATACCCGCACCGGCGAGTATGTCTCGCGCGCCAAAGAGGCCTGACGACGCGCGGTCGAGCGATGCCGGCCCGACCGGCGCCGTCCGCTCGTCCCTGCCATCGACCTGCTTATCCTGATGCCTGTTTACGAAGACTGGTCGGCTTGCGCAACGACCGCCGTCCTACAGGCCCGCGCCGAGATGCTGGCCCGGATTCGCGCCTTTTTTGCCGCTGCCGGCGTGATGGAGGTCGAGACGCCGATCCTCTCGCACGCCGGTGCGACGGATCCGGCGCTCGCGAGTCTCTGGCTCTCCGGTGGCCTATCGGGTGATGGGTTCGAGTCCGTTCGAGGGTTCTTCCTGCAGACCTCGCCCGAGTTTCCGATGAAGCGTCTGCTCGCCTCGGGGAGCGGGCCCATCTATCAGATCTGCAAGGTCTTTCGCGGCGAGGAGCGCGGGCGACGGCACCACCCGGAGTTCAGCTTGCTGGAGTGGTATCGACCGGGCCTGGACTACGGACATCTGATCGACGAGGTCGCCGATCTGGTCCGCGCCGCACTGCAACGTCCGACGCTGCCGATGGAGCGCATCCGCTATCGCGACCTATTTCTCGAAGTCTTGGACCTGGATCCCTTCACGGCGCCGTTGCAGACCTTGCGCGCGGCCGCGGTCAGGGCGGAGATCCCCGACGCCGATCGGCTGGATCTCGAACGCGACGCCTGGCTCGATCTCCTGCTGACTCAGTGTCTCGAGCCGCGTCTCGGGCGTTCAGGCATGAGTTTCCTCGGCGACTATCCGCCGAGCCAGGCGGCCTTGGCGCGGATTCGGCCCGCAAGCGAGCCGCCCGATGATCAGGCGGTTGCCGAGCGTTTCGAGCTGTATATCGACGGCATCGAGCTGGCGAACGGCTTTCACGAGCTGACCGATGCCACGGAGCAGGGTGCGCGCTTTGCCCACGACTGCGCCGAGCGTCGCCGTCTCGGCTTGGCCGAAATCCCGCCGGATACGCGTCTGCTTGCGGCACTCCAGGCCGGCATGCCGGCCTCCAGCGGGGTCGCGCTCGGGCTCGACCGCTTATTGATGATCGCCACGGGAGCTACGCACATCGATCATGTGTTGGCCTTCCCCATCGAGCGGGCGTGAAGTGAAACCGCGTCACTCTGCTCTTTGCGCGATCATCGTCGGGGTTGATCTTGGATGGTGTCTGCGGGCTTTGGCGCGGACGCGGTTTCAGATTGAAATCTCCTGAACCGCGTCTTGCCGAGGTCATTTGTCGAGGCAACCTCACCGCCACGCCCCAACGCTGCATGTCTCTCGGGACGCGGTTCAGTCCGTCAAGGCGTTTTGGATGGCCTCCAAGTCCAGCGCATTCAGGTATTGTTCCAGCGGCGCCGCATCCGTCAGACCTGAGCCTTCGCCCTGAACCAGGAGTCGATTGCCGACCATGAGGGTGACCTTGTAAGTCTGGCTGCCGGGCGTGTGCTCCATCATGCCGCGCTCGCCCTTGAGCGAGAAGCTCTTCAGATCCTCGTTGGCCTGCATCATGAACGGCATCGAGATGGCCATGGTCAACATCGGCATCATCGGCGAGTCGGCCATCAGTGTGAGGGTGACCTCGGCGTTGTCTTCCCGGACGTAGCGCCGACTGAGATGAGTCCCGGTCAACATGGACGCGAGGCCGCCCGATTGGGCCTGCGCCTCGTCCGCGACCCATCCCTCCAGAGGCGGCGGAAACAGCGTCAGAAGCCCGGCCGTGATCTGTGCGCGAATCGCCTCGACCGCGCCGTTCAGGGTCTCCGCGGCCGTTCTGAGCTCGCCGGCCTCGTACGCCTGCTTGGCCGCGTCGAGTTGATCGGTCACCTCGTCCGCGCAAGCCGTGTTGAGCGTCAGGGCAAGGCCGGCCGCCAACGCCAGGGTTCCCGTGATCGTTGCGTTCATCTGTTTCTCCGTGTGCGCTTGACCGAGACGATAGGGACCGGCGTGCACGTCGGTCAGTGCTCGACAACCGCATCCAAGGCCTGCTTGGCCTTGTGACAGGCGCCGGGCTCGGTGCGTTCGGGGTCCATCTCTTCGAAGGCCAGACCCAAGCGGGCAAACAAGGCGCGATCCCGGTCGGACTCGGCGTTCGGCGTGGTGAGCAAGCGATCGCCGTAGAAGATCGAGTTGGCGCCGGCGAGATAGCAGAGCGCCTGCAGCTCGTCGCTCATCTCGCTGCGCCCGGCGGAGAGGCGCACATAGGAGGCGGGCATTAGGATCCGTGCGGTTGCCACCACGCGGACGAACTCGAACGGATCCAGTGTCTCGCTCGCCTGCAGCGGTGTACCCTCGACCCGAACCAGCAGGTTGATCGGGACCGACTCCGGATGGGTCGGCAGGTTGGCGAGCTGACGCAACATGGAGGCACGATCGCGCCGCGACTCGCCCATGCCGAGGATCCCGCCGCTGCAGGTCTTCAGACCCACGTCGCGGATGTGCTTGAGGGTGTCGAGTCGGTCCTGGAAGGTGCGTGTCGTGATGACCTGGCCGTAGAATTCGGGCGAGGTGTCGAGGTTATGGTTGTAGTAATCGAGCCCGGCCTCCTTGAGGCGGCACGCTTGCGCCCCGGTCAGCATCCCCAGGGTCACGCAGGTCTCCAGCCCGAGCGCGTGGACGCCCTCGACCATGGCGACGACCTGCTCCAGGTTCTTGTCGGTCGGGTTGCGCCAGGCCGCGCCCATGCAGAAGCGGGTCGCCCCCTGCTCGCGGGCGATCCGTGCGGCGTCGAGGACCTCGTCGATCGGCATCAGGGATTCGCGCTCAAGGCCGGTCTCGTGACGCGCGCTCTGGGCGCAGTAACCGCAGTCCTCCGGGCAGGCGCCGGTCTTGATGCTCAGGAGTGTGCTGACCTGGACGCGGTTGGGATCGAAGTAGAGTCGATGCGCCGTTTGGGCGCGAAACATCAGATCGGTGAAGGGGAGATCGAGGATGGCTTGGATCTCCTCGACCGACCAATCGTGGCGGAGGATGGAAACATGCAGCGGGGAAGGCTTGGGTGACATGGGCGTGATGGGACGATTTCCGGGTGCGGAAAAACCACCTATGCTAGTGGGCTTGGGTCGGTTGTCAACCAATGTTCGGTGATCCGGTCGAGACGAGCGGCGTGATCTCCCGGCTGGTGTCGGTCTTGTTCCCGCCGACCTGCGTCCTGTGCGGCGCGCCCGGCCTCACGAGCGGAGGAGGGCGCGACCTCTGTTCCGGCTGCGCGGCCGAGTTGCCGCACAACCGCGACTGCTGTCCCCAATGCGCCGTGCCCCTCGACAGCCCGATGCCCGCGGGAACGCGGTGTGCCGCCTGTCAGCGGCACCCGCCGCCGTTCGAGACGAGCCTTGCCGCCTTTCGTTACGAGGCGGCGATCCCGACGCTGGTCGGAGGCGCGAAGTTTCGCGTACGGCTCAATC
>NZ_DATITZ010000087.1:0-7777 GCF_035467215.1 Thiocapsa sp.
CCGCACAGCACGCGGCGCCGGATCTGGTCGATCTGCCGCTCGCCGTGGGCGATGAAGGCATCCAGCGGCGCGAGCTGGACGTGCGGCAACGCGGCGATCAGGTGCAGGCGGATGCGCGTCTCGCGCGCCCGCATCAGAAAGCCCTCGGCCAACTCCAGGTAGGCGGCATGGGCCGCTTCGATCTCGACACGCCGTGCCGCGCGTTGGTCCGGATCCTGCGCGGTGGAGCGCTTGAGGGTTTGCGCCCGACGATAGGCTTTCTTCAAGCAGCGCACGTTGTAGGCGCTTTGCCGCCAATCGCTCAGGCCGGCGTCCTCGCACAGCCCGGCGCTGGTCTGGATGGCCTTGCGCACCGCATCGAAGAGCAGGTTGATGTCGGTCGGATAATGCACGTGGGTCTCGACCACGGAGGAGTCACAGCGCACCGCGAGGGCATCGTCCGGACTTTTTTTGACCAAGGCATGCCCGGCACCCACCACCGCTTGGTTGATGCGGTCGAGCAGCTCGGGCGTGAACAGGCTCACGTTGTCCTTGAGCGTCTGCAGGCTGTAGGTCGTGTCGTCGGCCCAGTCGGTATGGCCGAGCATCTTGCGCAGGGTGGTGTGCTGATTGGCCAGCTCGAGAATGCGGTCGCAGTCGGCGTTGAGCCCCAAGCGCAGCACGCCGAGCACCAGGATCGCCCACTACGACAGACCGGGTCGCCCCGTCTCGGGGCTCGCCTTGCCGTCCTCGCCGCCGCCCGGCGGGCGCAGCTCGGCGAGGATCGCGAACACCGGCTCGCGCACCTGCGGGGTGGTGTGGATGTGCTGCAGTCCACGCAAGAGCTGCGGGATATCGTCGCGCGAGCGCGGATCCAGAGCGATGGCGGCGATATCCTCTTCGCCGAGTTTCAATTGCGGATCGATCACGTTGCGCAGAGTGGTTCGAATCACGAAGTTCATGAAGACTCATGGCGTGCCCCGGCGAAAATCGGCCAAAATCGCCTTCGAGCCATCTGGAAATCAATGGGTTGGAGCTTTATCTGCCCCTCTCGATCGAAAATCGGCATCATCTTCGATAAGCGCGCGCAGGAGCGTCGACGGGTGGCCCGGGAGCAGTTTCTACTGCACCGAGAATGCGAGCAACGCCCCTCCGCGAAACGCATCGTCGGCGAGATGCCGCTCGCCTTGCAGGCGAAGCTCCTGCGGGTGTTGGAGGAGCGACGTTATCGCCCGGTGGGCGGCAGCCAGGAGATCCCGGTCAATGCACGCGTGATCACGGCGACCAATCGGGATCTGGCCGCGGAGGTCCTCGCCGGCCGCTTCCGCAAGGATCTCTACTATCGCATCAACGTCGTCGATCTGAAGCTGCCGCCGTTGCGCGAGCGCAAGGGTGACATCGAGCACCTCGCCCGTTATTTTCTCAATGTCCTGTCCACGGAGTTGGGGGTTCCGACGCCCGAGCTCACGGCCTGGGATCTGCAACAGCTCACCCGCTATGATTGGCCGGGCAACTGCCGGGAGCTGCGCAACGTCATAGAGCGATCCTTGCTGCTCGGAAACCCCGTGGCGCAATATGTCTGCGAATCGACGGTGCAAAACGCGGAGGAGTCCGCAACCGGCTCACCCGCCTCGTCGCTGGAGGCCGTGCAGCGCTCGCACATCATGAACGCCCTTGCCGTCGCGGGCGGCAACAAAACGGTCGCGGCACGCGCCTTGGGCGTGTCGAGAAAGACGGTCGAACGCAAGTTGAAGGAGTGGTCGGATGACGGATCCGTGGACATGCCGCACTGAGTCTGCCGGCGCGTTATCGGCCGTCGGGTCCGACCTGAACGAGCGATCCCGTGCCTTTGGATCGCGATCGGGAACGCCGGCGTTCGGGCCGGCTGCGGATCGGTTTCGAGACCACCGAGGCGAAGATCGACGCAAACGAGATGGATGAAACAGGCGGCGCAGTCGAGATCCGACAGATCGATCAGGATCTCGAGAACGTCCTCGCACTGCTGCGAGAGGCGCGCTATAAGCAATGGGTTCAAAACGAGAAACTTGCCGCAGTCGGCGAGCTGATCGCGGGTGTTGCACACGAGATCAACAACCCGCTTGCGGTGATGCTCGGCTACGTGAACCTGGTGACGCATGAGCTGGGGCCGACGGTCTGGTCTGTGCGCATGGAGGTCGATCTCATCGTTCAGCAGATCGAGCGCATTCGCAAGATCATCGACAGCCTGCTTTATATCGCCCGGCCGATGGACGATGTCGAGCTCCTCGCGCCGGAGGCGACGGCGACCCTGATCCAGGACTCGCTCGGTCTGGTGCTCGACCAGGCCCAGGGCAACAGGCTCAAGGTCTGTCTCGATCTACAGGCAACCTGCCCCGTGCGGATCGGCCGTCAAGACCTTCAGCAGATCATCGTCAACCTCCTGGTCAACGCCGTCCATGCCGTCGAGGCCAACGGCGGTCTGATCGAAGTGGGCTCGAGGGACTGGGAAGCGCGCGGCATCCTCATCAGCGTCAGAGATACCGGGCCGGGTGTTCCGGCGCATCTGATCGAGAAGATCTTCAGGCACTTCTTCACGACCAAGGGTGCAGGCAAAGGCACAGGGCTCGGCCTCTCGGTGAGCACCGGGCTGATCCAACGCTACGGCGGCGCCCTGACCCTTCAGGAGATCTCCGAGGCGGGAACGGAATTTCACATCCGTGTGCTTGCGGAACCGGTCTTCGACGATGAAGACACCTGGCTCGCGCAAACACTGGTCTCAAGCCTGGAATCGCGACCGCGGCCGGCATCCGAATACAATGCAACGCGACGGGATTCAGAGCCACAACCGCGGCACGCCGCAGCACAGGACGACGCCATGCCGAAACATTTCAAAGACCAAGACTTTCTGCCCCTACAGATCGCCATCCTGACCGTCTCGGATACGCGTACCGAGGAGAACGACACCTCGGGGCGATGTCTGGTGGAGCGCGCCGAGGCGGCCGGACATCGGGTGATGGCCAAACGGATCGTCCCGGACGACATCTACCGGATGCGCGCGGCCTTCTCCGAATGGATCGCCGACCCCGAGATCCAGGTCATCCTGAGCACCGGCGGCACCGGCGTCACCGGTCGGGACAGCACGCCGGAGGCCGTGACCCCGTTGCTCGACAAGCCGCTCGAGGGCTTCGGCGAGCTGTTCCGGAGCTTTTCGCTCGAAGAGATCGGCACCTCGACCTTGCAGTCACGGGCGCTCGGGGGGCTGGCCAACGGGACCTTCATCTTCTGCCTGCCGGGCTCCAGCGGGGCTTGCCGCACCGCCTGGGATCGCATCCTCCTGGCGCAGCTGGACAGCCGCACGCAACCGTGCAACTTCGCGCAGCTCATTCCGCGTTTGCTGGAGCGTTGAGCATGACGACCGATCCTTGCGGCTGTGACGCGCCCGGGCGCACGGCGCTGACCAAAGAGCATGCACTCGAACGACTGCTCGCGCGTGTCAAGCCCGTCGGCGGGACCGAAACCGTCTCGATCGCCGAAGGACTCGGCCGCGTCCTGGCCGAACCGGTTCTGAGCGCGATCGACGTCCCCGCCTGGGACAACAGCGCGATGGACGGCTATGCGATCCGTCATGCGGATCTGGCGGCCGCCGGCGGGCGTCTGCGCGTAGCTCAGCGCATCCCCGCCGGCTCGACCGGGAGCGCATTGGAGCCCGGTACCGCGGCACGCATCTTCACGGGTGCCCCGGTCCCGGAAGGCTGCGATGCGGTGGTCGTCCAGGAGATCTGCGAGGCTGCCGGGGAGTGGGTTCAAGTCCCGCTCGACTGCAGGACGGACGCGAACATCCGCCGTCTCGGCGAAGATATCCGGGCCGGCGCCGAGGTGATCGCCGCGGGCACCCGTCTCGCGCCACAGCATCTGGGGCTGGCCGCCTCGGTCGGTGCCGCAAGGATCAGCGTGCGTCGGCGTCTGCGCGTCGCGGTCTTCTCCAGCGGCGACGAGCTGGTGATGCCGGGCGAGGCACTCGGCCCCGGACAGATCTACAACTCCAACCGCTTCATGCTCTTCGGGTTGCTCGAGCAGCTCGGCTGCGAGGTGGTGGATCTGGGCATCGTGGAGGATAGCCTTTCGGCCACGGAGCAGGCGTTGCTGCGCGGTGCGGCACAGGCCGATCTGATCGTCGGCAGCGGCGGCGTCTCGGTCGGCGAAGAGGATCACATCAAGACCGCGCTCGAGCGCGTCGGCACGCTCGAGCTCTGGACGATCGCGATCCGCCCCGGCAAGCCGCTGGCCTTCGGTCGGATCGGCACGACACCCTTCATCGGCAATCCGGGTAACCCGGTCTCGCTGTTCGTGACCTTTTGTCTCTTCGGCATCCCGGTGATCAGGCGGCAGCAGGGTGTAGCCGGGGATCTGCGTCCCGTGAGTGTTCGGATCCGTGCAGGTTTCGACTGGCCACGCCCCGACAAACGCAGGGAGTTTCACCGGGCGCGCATTCAAATCGACGAAGACGGCGTGCAGGAGCTTGCGGTGTTTCCCAGCCGCTCGTCCGCCGTGCTCTCCTCGGTCGCCTGGGCGGACGGTCTGGTGGAGATTCCCGAGAATCAGGTCATCCACAAAGGTGACCTCGTGGATTTCATCCCGTTCCGGGGCCTCTTCGGCTGAACCGCGTTCGGCGGGACATGGATGGGGCGGAGGTCGGATCCTTCTCCCCGAGCTCAATAGACTCCGAGGGACGCGGTTCAGGTGATTAGGGTTTTGTCGGGCGGGTTATCCCCGATGGCGGTGTGAACCTGTATCGGCAGTTGTTTGGGCGGCAAGAAAGTGAGGCCCGATATTCGGAGGCATAGAGTAGCGGAAGGAAATAATATGATCGATATCCTGTACTTCGCTCGGCTCAGAGAGAGCCTTGGACTGGCGCGGGAGCAATTGAATATCTCGCAAAACATCGAATCCGTGGCGGATCTCCTCGCGCACCTGCGTACCCGCGGCGAGCCCTGGTCAACGACATTGGCCGAAGGCGAATCCGTTCTGGCGGCGGTGAATCAGGAGATTGCCCGGCTGGACACGACAATCAAAGACGGCGACGAGATCGCAATCTTCCCGCCGGTCACCGGCGGATAGCGCACGCAGACCATTCATGAGAACCGGTCGGTTGGGCAAAGCGCAGCGTGCCGAACGGTTTCCTGTGATGTCGGCGCGGGTTGGGCACGCTGCGCTTTGCCCAACCGACTACGGCTCTCCTCACTCCTCACTCCTCACTCCTCACCCCCCCGTCATAATCATATGACGAAAAATGATCGGCTTGGCCTGAAGATCGAAGTCGTGGCCGCGGGGTTTGATTTGCATGGCCGCGACGATCGCCTTCTTGTCCCGCTCGTCCTCGGTGGGATTTCCGCGCAGCGCCCGGCGCAGATCGGCCGAATGCTCCTGACCTGGGCAGAGCAGCAGACGCCCCTCGGCGGTCGCCCGTACGCGATTGCAGTCTCCGCAGAAGTTATGGCTGTGCGGCAGAAAGGTCATCTTCTCCGACATGTAATCGACGCAGCGCAGATTGCATCGATCCGTCACGGAGAGACGCACATCGGTGATCGGGCGGCCGAACCGATCGATCAAGCCCCCGAGGCTGCCACGGTCGAAGAAGCCCGGGCCGCCGCAGACGAGTTGAAACCGATGGTCGGACAGGCTCGAATCGATCGCCACGGTCCGCCGCTCCGACCTCTCGGCCAGAGGCAAGATGGCGCTTGGGCCCGATCAAGTTTGAATCTCTCGGGATCCGAGCGATCGGATCCCGCAAAGGCGTAGGGATGCCGGCGATCAGTTGCGGGACTTGTCGACCAGCTTCTTCTCGCGGATCCAAGGCATCATGTCGCGCAGACGCTCGCCGACCTCTTCGATTTGGTGCTCTTCGCCGAGTCGACGCATCGCCTTCATCGAGGCCGCGCCGGCCTGGTTTTCGAGGATGAATTCCTTGGCGAACTGGCCGTTTTGGATCTCGCCGAGGATGCGCTTCATCTCGGCCTTGGTCTCGTCGGTGATGATGCGCGGACCGCGGGTCAGGTCACCGTATTCGGCCGTGTTGGAGATCGAGTAGCGCATGTTGGCGATGCCGCCCTCGTAGATGAGGTCGACGATCAGCTTGACCTCGTGCAGACACTCGAAGTATGCCATCTCGGGCGCATAACCGGCCTCGACGAGGGTCTGGAAACCGGCCTTGATCAGCGAGGTCAACCCGCCGCAGAGCACGACCTGCTCGCCGAAGAGGTCTGTCTCGCACTCCTCGCGGAAGTTGGTCTCGATGATGCCGGCGCGACCGCCGCCGTTGGCCGAGGCGTAGGCGAGCGCGATATCGCGGGCCTGTCCGGTCGCATCCTGATGGACCGCGATCAGGCTGGGCACGCCGCCGCCTTGGGTGTAGGTGGAGCGCACCAGATGGCCCGGACCTTTGGGCGCGATCATGATGACGTCGAGATCTTCGCGCGGCGTGATCTGGCCGAAATGCACGTTGAAGCCGTGGGCGAAGGCGAGCGCTGCACCCTGCTTGATGTTGGGTGCGACCTGCTCGCGATAGAGCGCGGCCTGGTGCTCGTCGGGTGCCAAGATCATGACCACGTCCGCACCCTTCACGGCCTCTTCGATCGAGCGAACCTCGAGCCCTGCGTTGGTTGCCTTGGCCGCCGAGGCCGAGTCGGGCCGAAGTCCGACGACCACGGAGACGCCCGATTCCTTCAGATTGTTGGCATGGGCATGACCCTGCGAGCCGTAACCGATGATCGCGACCTGCTTGCCCTGGATGAGGGAGAGGTCGGCGTCTTTGTCGTAGTACACGTTGATGGTCATTGAGATGAATCCTTCAGCTGGAGATGTATGAGGGGCACCGGGAGGCGAGCAGCCTTCAGGCGCTCACTCGGATCCGATCCGGGACTGTGAACCGCAACCGCGCAAGCAGCTCAATCCAGGCAATTGATTGAATACTTAAACCGCGTCCGCCACAGAGGCGACGGACAGGCACCACACCGAGCGAACAGGAAAACGGCTCATGTCGCACGAAGACGCGGTTTAAATGGTGAGGCCCTTGTCGCCGCGCGAGATGCCGGTGGGCCCCGAACGCACGACCTCGACGATCAGCCCTTCCGGCACGGCGTCGATGAAGGCATCCAATTTCTTGGAGGCCCCGGTCAGCTCGATGACATAGCTGGTGTCGGTCACGTCGATGATCTTGGCGCGGAAGATTTCGGTCAGGCGCTTGAGCTCTTCGCGATCCTGTCGCTCGGCGCGTACCTTGATCATCATCATCTCGCGCTCGATATGCGGACCCTCGGAGAGATCGAGCAGCTTTACGGTGTCGATCAGCTTGTTCAGCTGCTTCTTGATCTGCTCGACCACGTCGTCGTTGCCCGTGGTGACCAGGGTCATCCGCGAGAGGGTCGGATCGTCCGTCGGGGCGACGGTCAGTGATTCGATGTTGTAGCCACGGGCCGAGAAGAGCCCGGCGACGCGCGAGAGTGCGCCCGCCTCGTTCTCCAGCAGCACGGCAATGATGTGTCTCATGTCTTAAGATCTCTTTCGCTCGGGACGCGGTCTAGGCCAGCTCGCGATCCGACAGACTCGGTGCCAGGTGCATCTCATGGTGGCCCTTGCCGGCGGCGATCATCGGGTAGACGTTTTCGGTCGGATCCACGATAACGTCCATGAACACGAGACGATTCTTCATCGCGAACGCCTCGGTCATCGCGGCCTCCAGATCGGCCGGCTGGTCGACGCGCATGCCGACATGTCCGAAGCTCTCGGCGAGCTTCACGAAGTCCGGCAGGGCATCGACATA
>NZ_DATITZ010000088.1:0-15342 GCF_035467215.1 Thiocapsa sp.
CGCTGCCATATCACGGCCCGCTCTTCGGTGCCAAGCAGACCCCTCTGTCGCGTATCCGACTGAACCAGCGTCTCGCCTTGCTGGATCCGGTCGAGGCGGACTGTCTGCGTCACGCCAGGCGGCTGCTCGAATGGGCTCAACAAGAGCCCGACCGGACCGACGCCCAAGCTGTGGTTCGTGCCAAACAGGTCATCGACGGGATCACGAACCCCTTCATCCGCGACCTGGTGACCTGGCGCCTCGAGATGCGCACCCTGGTCGCCGCCCTGCGGCGGCGGCACCGCGGCGAGTCCGCGCCGCGCGACCGCCGCTGGGGCTTCGGCCGCTGGGTGAGCCGGATCATGCAGCACTGGAACGAGCCCTCCTTCGGTCTCGAGCGCGCCTTTCCCTGGCTGCCCGAGGCCGAGCGTTTGCTCGCCCGCGGCGCCACCGTCGATCTCGAGCGCCTGCTGCTCGGCGCCGTTTGGAACCACTTGGAGAGCCGCAGCGACGGGCATTATCTCGATTTCGAGGCCGTCGTCATCTACGTCCTGCGCTGGGACATGATCGCGCGCTGGACGACGTACGACGGCGAGGAGGCCGCACGACGCTTCGACGAGCTGGTCGAGCAGGCGATGGCGGGGGTCGAGAAGAGCCTGCGCCCACCCGCCGACGCCCTCCGGCCGGAACGCACTTAAACCGCGCCCGGTGCGGTATGCGGTGTTTTTGGATGGGATCGGCCGCGGCAGACGTGACGACCGCTGGAGCTGGCGCGGTTTAAAGTATTGAAAAATTTTAAACTCTAAACCGCGTCTCACTGGGATCAAGAAAATCTCCGAAGCTAAGCGAGCAATGAAAACGACGCATGTCGCTCTGGACGCGGTTTAGACGCGGTTTAACCCTGTCGACCGCTGGCCCGACGTCGGCGCCCTACTGGATTAACTCATGGCAAGACACACGACCCGAGGCAAACCCAGGCACGAGGAACGGTCGCGTGCATCCGAAGGCGCCTCCCCGACACAGGACCTCGCCAAGATGCGCGACGACGACTCGACCGCACCGCCGGCTCCACCCGCGCCCTCCGCGCCGGCCGACGCACTCGCCCATGTCGTGGCGGTGCAGGAGAGCCTGGTGACCATCGAGGCCGGCTGGGAGAAGGGGACGCGCCGCTCGCTGATGAAGAACGAGGTGGTCCTCATCCTGCCGGGGCGGGTCGCCGCCGACGGTCGCCAAGAGCGGCTCAAGGCCGAGGTCCTGCGGGTGCGCGGCTATACGGCCGACGTCCAGGTGTTCGAGGACACGCGCGGCATCACCATCGGCGACCCGGTCGAGCAGACCGGCGAGATGTTGTCGGTCGTCCTCGGCCCCGGCTTACTGGGTCAGGTCTACGACGGACTGCAAAGCCCGCTCGACAAGATCGCCATCGAGCACGGCATCTTCCTGCCGCGCGGTGTCGATCTCGATCCCTTGGACCGGGAGCGCAAATGGTCCTTCGTTCCCGCCGTGTCGCAAGGTGCGCGCTTGGGGTCCGGCGGTCTGCTCGGCACGGTCGCGGAAGGCCGCTTCACGCACAAGATCATGGTGCCGTTCGATCAGGAGGGCGAGGTCGAGGTCACCTGGATCCAGGAAGGGAGCGTGACGCTCGACACCCCGGTCGCGCGCATCCGCGATGCCCGGGGCGAGGAGCGCTCGGTCGACCTGACCCAGCGCTGGCCGGTGCGCCGCCCGCTGACCGAGCACATGCTGCGCGCACGCACGGCCGAGCGGCTCTATCCGAACGAGCCGATGATCACGACGATGCGCACCATCGACACCTTCTTCCCGGTTGCGCGCGGCGGGACCGCCTGTATCCCCGGCCCCTTCGGTGCCGGCAAGACCGTCCTGCAGCACTCGCTGGCCAAGCATGCGGACGTGGATATCGTACTGGTGGTCGCCTGCGGCGAGCGTGCGGGCGAGGTCGTGGAAACCATTCAGGAGTTCCCGCGCATCAAGGATCCGGTGACCGGCGGCTCGCTGATGGACCGCACCATCATCATCTGCAACACCTCCTCCATGCCGGTCGCGGCGCGCGAGGCGTCGATCTACACCGGCATCACCCTCGGCGAGTATTACCGCCAGATGGGCTATCACGTCCTGCTGCTGGCGGACTCGACCTCCCGCTGGGCGCAGGCGATGCGCGAGACCTCGGGGCGTCTGGAAGAGATCCCGGGCGAGGAGGCCTTCCCGGCCTATCTGGAATCGGCGATCCGCAGCGTCTACGAGCGCGCCGGCCTGATCCGCGGCGCCGACGGCAGCTTGGGCAGCCTGACCATGATCGGTACCGTCTCCCCGGCCGGCGGCAACTTTGAAGAACCCGTCACGCAGGGGACACTCAGCACGGTCAAGAGCTTCCTCGGGCTCTCCTACGACCGTGCGTACCGCCGCTTCTACCCGGCAATCGATCCGCTGATCTCCTGGTCGCGCTACCTGGAACAGTTGTCCGACTGGTACGCCCGCAACCTGGACCCGACCTGGACCGAACGCGTCAAGGCACTCAAGGAGCTACTGGTCCGCGGCGACAGCGTCCAGCAGATGATGCAGGTGACGGGCGAGGAGGGCATCACGACGGACGACTACGTGGTCTATCAAAAGGCGCTCTTCCTCGACATGGTCTTCCTCCAGCAGGACGCTTTCGACGACGTCGATGGCTCGGTCCCCATGGATCGCCAAAAGCTCACCTTCGACCGCGTCTGGGGCATCGTCGAGCAGGAGCGCAGCTTCGAGGACAAGACCGCGGTGCGACACCACTTCAACAAGCTGACGGGGCTCTTCAAGAACTTCCACTACGCCGCACCCGAATCGCCCGATTACACGCGTCTGCTCGCCGAGATCGACGCAATGACGTCCTGAAGGCTCACTCACTCCTCACTTCTCACTCCTCACTACTCATTTCTCTCCCCCATGACCCCTGAATTCTGGCTCGATCGTTGGCGGCACGGCGAAATCGGGTGGCATCTCCCCGAGATCAACGTGCATCTCCAGGAGTTCTGGCCCGGTCTCGGCCTCGCGCCCGAGACCCTGGTCTTCGTCCCGCTCTGCGGCAAGACACTCGACCTCCTCTGGCTCGCCAGCCGGGGCCACGGCGTCGTCGGCGTGGAGATCAGCGAGCTGGGGGTGACGGAGCTCTTCGCCGAGAACGCTCTCGAACCGCGCGTGACGGAGACACCGCCGTTTCGCACCTATGCGGTCGACGAGCTGAGAGTGCTCGTCGGCGACTACTTCGACCTCACGCCCGCGCATCTGGAGGGCGTCGGTGCCGTCTTCGACCGCGCCTCGCTGATCGCCCTCCCGCCGCAGATGCGTCCGGCCTACGCCGAGCACTTCAAGACCATCGTGCCCGCGACTGCAAAGAGCCTCTTGATCACGCTCGACTATGATCAAACCGAGATGTCCGGCCCGCCCTTCTCGGTCGGTCGCGACGAGGTCCAAGCCCGTTTCGGGGACCGTTACGACATCGAGCCGCTGGCGAGCTTCGACGTGATCGACGAATCACCGGGATTTCGCCGACGCGGCCTCACCGCGCTCGCCGAGCACGTCTGGAAGCTGGAGCCGCGGCCCCGAGACGTCGCATGATGACCCTTTCAGCCCGGGTGCAGAGACCCCCGAGGCCTCTCGGTGCAGACTGAGCCGGCAGCTGGTTCGACTCGGATGCGCGATCCGGATGCTCGCGAGAAGGTCGTCTTTTCCGTCAGAGACCTCACCAAGATCTACGTCATGGGCGAGGTCGAGATCCAAGCCCTGCGCGGCGTCGACATCGAGCTCTATGCCGGCGAGCTGGTGGTCATGCTCGGGGCATCGGGCTCCGGCAAATCCACCCTGCTGAACATCCTCGGCGGACTCGACCGCGCGTCCGGAGGCGAGGTCCGCTATCTCGACCAGGACCTGACAGGCGCCGACGACAAGGCCCTGACCGCCTTCCGCCGGCAGCACGTCGGCTTCGTCTTCCAGTTCTACAACCTCATCTCCAGCCTGACTGCGCGCGAGAACGTCGCCATCGTCACCGAGATCAGCCCCGACCCCATGACCCCGGAAGACGCCCTCGCCCTAGTCGGGCTTGAAGACCGCTTGGATCACTTCCCGTCCCAACTCTCCGGCGGCGAGCAGCAGCGCGTCGCCATCGCCCGCGCCGTCGCCAAGCAGCCGGCGGTGCTGCTCTGCGACGAGCCCACCGGCGCGCTCGACTCCAAAACCGGGATCCGCGTGCTGCAGGTGATCCAACAGATCAACCGGGATCTCGGTACGACGACGGCCGTCATTACACACAACGCCGTGATTGCCGACATGGCCGATCGCGTGATTCGCTTGGCCGACGGGCGGGTGCTGGAGGTTCAGGTCAACGCGCATCGACGGGATCCGGCCGAGTTGGACTGGTGATCTAAACCGCGTCCCCTGGCATATGCGGGGCTGGAGTGGGTCCCTGGCGCGTGCGAGTCAACGACTGTCGGCGTTGACGCGGTTTAGATGATTGTTTGGAAAAGGAGGCGTCCTGCCTTTAACAAAGCTCTTTTCGAGGAGGATTGCCTTTGATCGATTTAACCGAACTGATCACCATCGACCCATCCGTTCGGGGCGGTAAGCCCTGCATTCGCGGTACTCGGATCACCGTGTACGATATTCTCGAGGATATGGCGGGCGGTATGAGCGACGTGGAGATTCTCTCCGATTTCCCTAGTCTGACTGAAGAGCATCTTCGGGCGGTGTTGCTGTTCGCGGCACAGCGTGAGCGCCGGCTGGCGGCGAGCCCACCCCATGAAATTGCTGCTTGACGAGAACTTGAGTCCCAGCTATGCGCATCTTTAGAGCGCCCTTTCAGGGCTCAAGGGTTTTGGCTGATTGAAACCCGGGGCGCTGCCCCGGGCTGACATCGATCGCGCCGTTGGCGATCAACCCACACTGCCGGAACGCGTTTCGCCACGCTCGCCCTCAATGGTTTTGGTTGCTTGATCCTTGCGGCCCTCCGCCCCGCACCCTGAACCCCGCACCCCGCACCCCGCACCCCGCACCCCGAACTCGCAGCTGCTCAACGACCGGGGTTGAGGTCCGGCAATGCGGCGCGTTTGATTCGCAAGACGCGACTCTTGCGCGGGCGAAGCCCGGCACCTCGGCCGACCTGCCGCATGAAGTCGCGCTTCCATCGCGCGAAGTCGAGACCCTGCCGGCCGTAGAGCGCGGCGTCCAGCTCCTGCATCAGGCGGGTCAAGGTTGCCGGGTCCGCGTGCGGACGTAGGCTCAGGATGAGTCGTGTCAGGTTGGGCTGGGTGGCCTCGCCTTGGAAGCGCAGCCGGCTGCGGGCATCCGCTTCGAAGCGGTCGCACCAGTCGACGGGGTCCGATGCGCGATTGGCATGGCGCACGCAGAGCAGGAATCGGCTGCTCGGGGGGAGTGCTGCGGCGACGGCGGCGCGTATGCGCGCGACCAGCGGCTCGGGTCGCAGGCGACGCGTGAGCCGCTTCCAGCCGTTGCCGATCAAGGCGCCGAATGCGCTGAGTCTGCCGACGAGCCCTGCCGTCGTGCGGGCTCGCGCCTGATCCTTCGTCCGCGGCTTGGTGGCGTAGATAACGCCGCCCCAGTAGCCGGCGAGCAGCAACAGAAGCCCCGTCAGCGGGAGCCAGACGATGCTCCAGTCCTCGGCGGTCATGACGGAGGAGGGCATACCGAAGGGTCCGCTCTCTCCGCCGATGCTCAAGGTGCGCATCGGCAGGTTCGCGACCTCTCGGGTGCCAAGATCTGTATTCCACCAGGCGACACCGATCTCGGGTAGGGTCAGTCGACCGGAAGACTGAGGGACCAGGGTGTAGTACTCGGTGCGGCGTGCGACCAGATCGCGCCGGTCCGCCGCGAGGCCGCTCTCCGTCTGCACTTGCTCGCGATAGACCCGGTGATCCGGTCCGGCGAGCTGGTCTTCCAAGCTCGGCAACTGAGCTGCAGTGCCTCCCGTGGCGAGAAGCTCCAACGCCAGCGTGACGGGCTGCCCCGGGATCAAGGCGGTCTCGCGGTCGATCTCGGCCTTGAGGGTCAGGGATTTCAGGGGCAGCCACGGCGTCACCGCGCTCATGGCCGGTCGGACCTGAAGGCGAATCGGGCGTTCGGTGACCGACTCGAAGCGCTGCATGCCGCCGCCCATGCCTCGCACGGTTCCCGTCACCTTGATGGGTGGAATCTCGATGTCGCCCGGCCGCAGCGGGATCAAGCTCAGGATGAAGGTGTTGACGATCTCGCGCCGGCCTCCCTCCGCGACGCGGGACTCCGGGGTCGGTCCGTCCAGGCGCTGGAGGAGTGCATCTCCGGTCGCCGGGAGATCGAGCGTGGCCTCGCCGGGGTTCTCCGAGGTGACGAGTCGAAGACGCAGCAGCAGGGGCTGCTGCACATAGGGCTCCGGCTCGTCGAGCGTCGCTTCGAGCCGAGGTGGCGTCGCCTGCGTCGGGGTACCGTACTGCCCCGGATACTGTCCGGGATACGGCCCCGGCATCTGGTTCGGCATTTGGCCCGGGAAAGGACCATAACCGGGTGCAGCTGTCTGGCCCGGCGGATAGGCCGGGGGAACAGCCTGCGGATAGGCCGGCGGGGTGCCCTGGGCATTTGTCGGCGGTTGGGGGCGGAACTGCCAGGCCCCGGCCTGCGGCGGGGGTTGGCCGTAGGGTCCCTGCGGCTGGAAGGGCTGCTGTCCCGGAGGGCCGTAGGGCCAGGCGCTCGCCGCTTGGCCGAACAAGGCGAGCATCAGGCCCAGAATCAGGCCCGGCCCCGGAATCATGAGCCCGGCCAACCTGGTCCGACACCGCAGATCATCGGCCCGCATCACCACGGGCGATTCTCCAGGATGGGCGCCCCCGTGGTCTGCATCCATCGCAGCTCCTCCAGGCGATATTGATTGCGGATCAAGAGGGACGGGTCGCCTTCCACCTGCTTGAGCCGCTGCTCCATGACGGCCATGCCTGCGCCCAGTGCGGTCGAGCCGTCGATCGCGCCTCGTTCGTCCGTTGCGTCCTCTCCCAATTGGTCGCCGGGCCGATCGCCGAGTTGATCGAAACGCTCGGCGGCCTCGGGCTGGGCCTCGGTGCCGAGCGTTTCGGATGGTTTGACCTCTGCCGGACCGGGCGGACCCGGGCGGGGTGTTCGGCCGGTGGCCTCGTCAGGGCCACCGTCTTCGCGATCGGGCTGGCTCGGATCCGAGCCCGCGGCGTCCGAACGGCCCTCATCGGCGGAATCCGGCTCTTCGCCGTTTTGGTCGGGTGATTCGGGCTCGCCGCGACTCGGGTCACGCCCGTCCTTTGGGTCGTCCTCGAACGGTGGGGCCCCGGACGAGTCATCTCGCGGTGCTTGCGTCGGATCCTCCTCTACGGCGGCGGGCTCGTCCTCTTGCGGTGTTGCGGAGGGTTCGGTCGATGGATTGGAATCGGGCTCCTCCTCGCCGCCGCTTTCGGTTTCGTCGCGGGCGCTCAGGTCGCCGGGCTCGCCGTCCTCTCCGGACTCGGGCTCGGATGCGGTCTCCTCGCTGGAGTTGCCCTGCGGCGTGGTCCGGTCTCCGGCGTCGCCTCGATCACTGTCGCTCTCGGGTTGGTCGGATTCGCCGGTCTCCGAGTCGGTCGCGCTGTCCGGTGCCGAGCCGGCCTGATCCGTGTCATCCGCGCCTTGCGCGTCGCTTGAGTCACCCTGCGCTTGACCTTCGGCGGATTCGGAGGTATCGGTGCCTTGCCCTTGACCCGCCTCGTCGCCTTCGCCCTCGGTCTGGGACTCGCTTTGCTGGCCCGAGCCCTCGGAGGACTGATCCTGCGAGCCGCTGTCCTCGCCTTGCTCGTCGCCGGACTCCTCGCCTTCGGATTCTTGTTGCTGCTCCGCGCCTTCTTGTTGCTCTGATTGCTGCTGCTGGTCCTCGGACTGCTCGCCCTCCTCGGACTTCTGCCCCTCCTCGGACTTCTGCTCCTCCTCGGACTTCTGCTCCGAGGATTGCTGCTCCTCTTGCTGTTCTTCTTGTGATTCCCGATCGCGCTCATCCGTGCTCTGTGTCGTGTCGTCGCCTTCCTCTTGTTTCGACTCGTCGCGAAACTGCTCCTGCTCGAGACGCGCCAAAGCGGCGCGGGTGATTGCGAGATTATGGGCCGCATCCGTGTGGCTCGGATCCTCGCGCAGAACCGACTCATAGGCCGCTGCGGCACCCGTGTAGTCGCCGCGCTTGAAGCGGGTGTTGCCGAGGTTGTAACGGGCGGATTGGGCTTCTTTCCCCTGCTCTGCCTGCGTGAATGCGCGCTCGGCCTCGTCCAAACGGTCGGCACGATAGAGTGCGACGCCTTTTCTGTAGGTGTCTGAGAAGGACTCGGCGGCGGTGTCGAAATCGCCGGCCCGATAGGTCTCCAGGGCCTCCTGCTCGGAGGTCGTGAACCATCCGGCGACTGCGGGATGGGGTAGCCAAAGGGCGAGCACCAACAGCGATGAGACCGAGCAGGATAAAACGCCGGGACGCCGGGACGATACGGTGCTCATGAGGAGGACCTCCGCCGCATCGGGGCGCGGAAACGGCTCAGCAGAAGCAGCATGAGGAGAACGACCGGGATCCAGTAGCGCTCGTTCCAAACCCGGGTGCGCTCGTCGCTCGATTTCGGGGGCTGGCGCAAGACGCTGACGGCGCGCAGGATGGCGTCCGAGTCCGAGTCGCGATAGTCGGCGATCCGATGGATGCCGGCGCCGGCCTCCGCCAGACGTGCCAGGAGTACGGCATCGAGCGAGGAGCGAACCGGCTCGCCACTGAGATCCCGGATGACTCCGCCGGCCGGCCCCGGCACTAATCCGCCCTCGGCCGTCCCGATGCCCAGCGTGTGGATGCGGATCCCTTGCGATGCCAGTCGTGCGAACTGCTCGGGGAGATCAGGCTCTTCGAAGTCGCCGTCCGAGATCAAGAGGATGGAGCGGGCACTGTCCTCGGGCAGGCCCGCGAGAAGCAGTTCCGCGCGCGCGAGCGCCGCCCCCACGCGACTGCCTTGCAGGTTTGGATTGGCAAGCTCGCTCGAAACGGCTGGCAATGCATTGAGGATCGTCTGGGTATCCTCCGTGATCGGCGAGATGACGTGCGGCACGGAGGCGAAGACGATGAGGCCGAGACGCGCCTCGCGGTTCTTGCGGATGAGATCGCTGATCTCGTGACGGGCGCGTCCGAGGCGGTTCGGGGTCACGTCCGCGACCTGCATGGAGCGCGAGATGTCGAGCAGGATCAGCAGGTTGTTTCCGGGATGGAAGAGGCGTACGTCCGTGGCGTCCCAGCGTGGGCCGGCCATCGCGACAAGCAGGAGCGCCCACAAGAGACTCCAACTCAGATACCGGCCCCAGCGCTCGGTGGTGCGCAGATCGCGTGTCCCGGTCAGGTGCGGCAGGAGATGCGGATCGGCATAGCGGTGCAGCGGGCCTTGGGCCGCGCGCTGCGCTGCGCTTGAGCCAGTAGGCGACCGGGAGTAGGGCCAGGAGGCCGAGGAACCAGAGTGGTTGCTCGAAGTGAAAACCGCCGTCAAACATCCGCAGTCCTCCCCACGAAGCGCTTGCGGCCTTCGGGGAAGAGACCGAGACCGAGCAACGCGATCAAGGCGAGTCCGAGCGGCCAGCGGTAGAGCGGTTGCGGCAGGTAGGCGGTTCGGGTCTCGGCCTCGGTCTTCTCGAGCTGGCCGATGCGCGCCGAGATCTCTTCGAGCGCGCGGGTATCGGTCGCGCGGAAATAGGCCCCGCCGGTCAGCTCGGCGATCTCTTCGAGGGCGCTTTCGTCCATGGTCAAATCGTCGCGATACCGTACGACCCCCTCTTCGAGGATCGGGATGCTCGCCTGCTTGCTGCCGACCCCGATCACGTAGACGCGCACCCCGTTCTGTCGGGCCACCGTCGCCGCCTCGCTCGGTGCGAAACGCCCGGCATTGTTGTCCCCGTCGGCGATGACGATCATGACCCGCGATCCCTCGGGACGCTCGCGCAGCTTCACCACCCCGAGCGCAATGGCGTCGCCCAGCGCGGTCGCCGGGCCGGCGATGCTCGGGACGATCCCGTCGAGGAGTTGACGCACCGCGAGCCGGTCCAGGCTTAGGGGCGAGAGCACGAACGCCTGGCTGCCGAAGACCACGAGACCGACGCGATCGCCGCTGCGGCCCTCGATAAAGCGGCCCATGACCCCGCGCACGACGCTCATGCGGTTGACCGGGCGGCCATCGACGGTGAAATCCAGCGCCTCCATCGAGTGCGAGGCATCCACCGTGATCATGAGGTCGTAGCCCGGTGTGCTGATCTCGGTATAGGGCGTCAGCCATTGCGGCCGCATCAGTGCCAAGACCAACGCGATCCAGAGCAGATAGAGCAACGCCCGATAGAGCCAGCCGGTAAGCTGCAGACCGGGGCGTCGCGCGGTAAAGGCCGCCTGGAGTGCGGCGATCTGCGGGTGCAGCAGGGTGACACGCTGACCTTCGAGCGTCGTCTCGCCAGGATCCTGTCCGCGCTCGGGCCAAAGCCAGGGCAGGAGGAGCGGCAACGGCAAGAGCAGCGCGGCCCAAGGCCAATGAAACTCAAACATGGCGGATCTCAACCACGGGCATTCCCCCGCGCTCCGCGCCACGGCAGGCGCCGGCTCAGGCCCTGGATCGCGCGTTTGCTCAGGCCGTGGCGCCGACCCTGCGGAGCGTCGCGGACCTCGACCCAGGCGAGTGCCGCGTCGATCAAGGACAGGAGATCCTTCGCGCCGACGCGGCTGCGCAGTGCGCCGGCCGGTGCATAGGGTGCGTCGATCAGGATGCGACCGCGCTCATGCCAGCGGAAGCCGTTCGGATCCTTTGCGGCGAGCCAGACGAGCCAGGCCGTCCCCGTGAGGCCCGCGCAGGCCGGGCGACCGAGGCGGGCCATCGCGATGCGGCGCAGCAGCTCCGAGAGCTCACCGAGGATCTGTTTGGTATCCTGCCCCTTGCCGGCGCGGCGTCTGAGATCGCGCAGCGCGGCGGCGGCCTCCCAACGCCAGGTGCCGAGCGTGATGCCGGGGATGGGGATGCGTAGACTGATTCGGGCACGCGAGCGCCAAACGAAGAGGGCGAGCAGTGTGCCGGCGATCGCCAGCAACCACCAGCCGGGGGCCGGCGGCCACCAGTGGATGGGCGGTATGTCGTGGATATCGCGCAGCATCGCGATGGGCGGGGAGGGGGCGAGGATCGGGTCCATCACACCGCCCGCGAGCGTGCCCGCTGCTCCAATGCGCGGATCAGGCTGAGATGGATCTCGGCATCGGTGCGCACCGGGAGCAGGATGATCCCGAGACGATGGACCACCGCCTGGAGCAGGGCGCGCCGCTCCTCCCACGCCGTGCGATAGCTGCGCCGGGCCTGCGGGTCGTCGGTGTCGACCTCGACCAGGGTGCCGTCGGTGCCGGTGAAGGTGGTGATGCCCATCGCCGGAATCTCCCAATCCGCCGGGTCGTCGACCGGGATCAGCGCGACCGAGTTGCGTTGTCCCAGATCACCGAGGATCGCCTCCAACCCCATCGCATCGCGATTGAGATCGGCGATCACGAAGACGAGCGAGCCCGTCGGCAGACCCGAGGTCGCGCGCCGCAGCGCGCCGCCGAGGCAGTCGACCGAGGGGTCCAGCTCTGCACCGGGCACGGTGAGGGTGCGCAGCAGTTGCCAGAGTGCGCGGCGACCGCGCGAGGGACGAAAGTGTTGGAGTCCGGTGGAGGGATCGCCGAAGACGAGCCCGCCGACCCGGTCGTTGAGCCGACTCGCCGCCCAGCCGATCAAGGCCGCCGCACGGGCCGCCTGCACGGACTTGAAGGTCCCGCGCGTGCCGAAGGCCATATGCGGACCCTTGTCGACACAGAGCACCACGGAACGCTCGCGCTCCTCGCGGAAGATCTTCATGTGCGGCTCGTTGGTGCGGGCCGTCACCTTCCAGTCCATATAACGGATGTCGTCGCCCTCGCGATACTCGCGGACCTCCTCGAAGTTGACCCCGGCGCCGCGGAAGACCGATGCGTAGAGTCCGGCGAACGTCGAGTTGACCAGATGATGGGAGGGCAGCCCGAGCGTATGGGCCTGATGGCGCAGCTCCAGCAGGTCGTCGAGACGGGGATAGAGGCTCATCGTCAGCCGGCCGATGTCAGGGGATGGCCACCAGGGTCAGGAGTCGGTTGACGAAGACGTCCGTGGTGACCCCCTCGGCCTCGGCCTCGAAGGTCAGGAGCAGACGATGGCGCAGGATCTCGGGGGCAACGGCCTGGATATGGTGCGGTGCGACGAAGTCGTCGCCGTCGAGCCAAGCCCGGGCGCGGGCGCAGCGGGCGACCGCGATACTGGCGCGCGGCGAGGCGCCGAACCGGCACCAGCGCCCGAGGTCGCGATCGTAAAGCTTCGGCTGACGGGTCGCCTGCACCAGGTCGACGATATAGCTGTGCAGCTTCGGATCCAGATAGAGCCCGGCGACGTCGCGGCGCATCGCGAAGAGATCGGTCTGGCTCAGGCGATCGACCGGCGCGGTTTCGGGCTCCTTTTGCTGCCGGGCGTCGAGCTCGAGGATCTTCAGCTCTTCGTCGCGACTGGGATAGGTCACGACGGCTTGCATGAGGAAGCGGTCGAGCTGCGCCTCGGGCAGGTGATAGGTACCTTCTTGCTCCACCGGGTTCTGGGTCGCCAGCACCATGAAGAGCTTGGGCAGCGGATAGGTCTTCAGCCCGACCGTGATCTGGTGTTCGGCCATGGACTCCAGCAAGGCCGATTGGACCTTGGCCGGGGCGCGGTTGACCTCGTCGGCGAGCAGGATGTTGTGGAAGAGCGGACCGGGCCGGAACTCGAATTCGCCCTTCTCGTGGCGATAGATGTCGGTGCCGATGAGGTCCGAGGGCAAGAGATCCGGCGTGAACTGGATGCGGTGGAAGTCACCCTGGAGCGCATCGGCCAGCGCCTTCACCGCGGTCGTTTTGGCCAGACCCGGCATGCCCTCGACCAAGAGATGCCCGTCGCTCAGCAGGCAGATCAGCATGCTGTCGATGAAGGACGCTTGTCCGATGATGCGGGAGGCGATGTGGTCGCGAACGGGCTTGAGATCGCTTGGCGTCATGCTATTTTACGTCTTGTCCGAGTGGCTGACTGCTTGAGGAGGCGTGGATCGCCGATTCTTCCGATCGGTCGCGTCCGGCCGCTTATGCTGTGCCTTTTCCGGGGTGAGTGCAAGCTTCGTCCTGACCTGTTGGCTTGCTTGATTTATCAGCATATTCAGATGTTTTCATCCAGTTGCCTGGCGTATCCGGGCAGCTCGGAGCAGGCGCATGGGGTGGCCATGTCCGTCCGTCGACTCGACAGCGAACAGACGTCGTGCAAGCCTTGACAAACCGGTTGTACACATGGGTTCGGAGCGGCTTCTCGCAGTGTCCTTGATCCTGCGAACGATCGGTTGCCGATCGTTTACGAAACGTCAATCGATTGTTTCTAAATGGTGTATTTCAGCCGATCAAGATCTGACCGATCTGATTTCAGTCGAGCAACCGTGAGCCTTCCGGCGTGTTGATCAGGCGTTCTCCACATACTTATCCACAGGTTCTGTTGGCATCTCCGAAATGCCTACTGATGCGGATGTGTTGCCGTCGAGTTGCGAGTGCGGGGCGGAGGTGTTGCGGCTAAGTTGCGAAAAGCGGGAGCCCCGGATGGGCGGACTCATCAAGCCGGCTGGGTTTGCGGGCGCGGCGGCTGATGACCGAGCTGCGCGGAGATGCGCCCGGCGGCCTCGATGAGATCCGCGGTCCACTCGAGCCGGCGGCGCTCGATGGGCGCGGAGACCGACAGCCCGGCGCTCACGTTTCCGGTGCTGTCGTAGAGCAGCACGCCGATGCAGCCGACGTCGAGCTCGGCCTCCTCGTTGTCCAGCGCATAACCTTGCGCTAGCGACTCGCGGCATTCGGCGAGCAGGCGGGGGAGGGTGCTGACGGTGTTGCGGGTGTAGGCGGGCAGGTTGGTGCGTGCGGCATAGGCCCGGATCGCCTCCTCGCCGGCCGCACCCAACATCAGCTTGCCGACCGCCGTGACGTGCAGAGGGGCGCGCGAGCCCACCAATTGCTGCACATGGATCATGCGGTTCGGCGTCGCCTTCTCGATGTAGACCACCGCGTCGCCCTCGCGGATGGTCAGGTTCACCGTCTCCCCCAGCCGGTCGCGCAACGACTCCATCACGGGCCGGGCGATTGCGCGGACATCGACGTTGGCGTGTAGCCTCACACCCAATTGCAGCAACCGCAGCCCGAGACGGTAACGCCCGACAGAATCCTTCTCGACGAACCGGTTCTGGATCAGCGATGCCAGGATGCGATGCGCGGTCGAGGCATGCAGCCCCGTCTCGGCGGCCAGGATCTTGAGACTCACGGGCTCGGAATAACGGGCGATGGCGTCCAGGAGGGCGGCGGCCCGGTCGATGACCTGGATGTGGGCTTGGATCTGATCGGGTTTGGATTCATCGGTCATGGTCGGCTCAATCCAAGGTCTCGACCGCGAAGCCGACGACCTGTCGGGGCTCGGGACTGAGCTCCCCGCCGATCAGGTGGATGGGTTGGCCGTCGGCGCGGTATTCGTCCGCGTAGCCGCGGTCCTTGATCTGTTGCAAGGCCCTGCCCTCGGGCTCCAATTCCACCACCTTGAACTCGAACAGATAGACCTTCGCGAAGAAGGCGGTGAAGAGGCGCTCCAGGCCGGCAAAGTCATTGGCCAGCAGCAGGCGATGGAGTGATTTGCGGTGTTGGACCTCGGTCTGGTCGGGCGGGGTCCAAGCGCTGAGCAAGGCGCCGTTGAGGCTCTGGTAAACCTCGCGATTGGGGTAGCGCAGTTGATAAAAATAGGTGCCGCTGATCTCCTCCTCGCGCTCGATGGTGAGATAGCCGCTCTGGAAGAGCAGCGCCTCGGTCGCGACCCGGTCGACCTCGAAGGCGGTGAGCAGTGTGGCGTCGGTCTCCATGTGGCCGAGCCGGGGGATCCATGTCTCGCGCTCGGTGAGCAGGTCGACGAGAAAGGTCGGGGTGCCGGTCTCGAACCACCAGGGGCGGAACTGGCGCTCCTTAAACAGCAACAGCACATCGAACGGGTTGTAGACGGCCTCGCCGGTCCAGTTGTAGCCGTTATACCAGAGTCGGATCCGCTCGCGGTTCAGCCCCTCGAGCTCCGGGGCGAAAACGCAGTCCAGATCCGCTTCTGTATAGCCGCAGATGCCCGAATACTCGCGTGAAAGGGTGATATCGCGCAAATTGTCGAGCCCCGAAAAGAGGCTGACCTTGCTGAATTTGCTGACCCCGGTCAGAAAGGCAAAGCGGATGTGGGCGTCGGAGTCCTTGATCACCGA
>NZ_DATITZ010000089.1:0-16725 GCF_035467215.1 Thiocapsa sp.
TCCACGCCGAGGATCTCCAGCCGACCATCCCAAGCCGGCTCCCCGAGCGGGTCCTCGACCCGGACATCCAGATCCGCCTGCGCCGAGCCGCTCAAACGGTGTCGGACCTGCAAGGATGCCAGATCACCCGTGAGCTGTGCCGAGCCCTGCAAGGCAATCGCGGGGGGCTGCGTCAACTCCCAGGCGAGGTCCAGATCCAACGGATAGTCGCCGCTCAGCTCGACCCGACCGAAGGCGCGCGCGGCTAGCCGCGGGGCCGGCAGCACCACCTCCAAGCGCGTGACCTCGAGCGCGCTGCCCCGCAGGCTCGCGGACAGGTTCGCATCCTCGATCACGAAGAAGGGCTCGGCCTCGCCGTGCTTGAAGAGACGCAGCCGCTCGACCTGCGCCTCGTGCAGCTCGATGCGAAGCGGCAAGGCAATGTCGGGCAGGACGAGCGGTTTGGGCTCTTCGGGACTCGGCGGCAACACCAGATCCAGGTCATGGATCCGCAGCACCTGGATCGGCAGATCTCCGCGAAGGGCGGCAACGGGCGACCAGTTCAGACCGATGCTGCCGGCACGCATCTCGAAGTCCGCAACCGTGATCGCAAGCCGATCGAGCGTGAACCGACCCGTGATGCGCCCTTCGACGCGCTCGACGCTCAGGACACCGGGTACCAAGTCCTCCACCAACCCGATCGCGAAGCGCAGACCGCTCTGAGTCCCGAGCACCAAGCCCAGCATCAGGACCAACAGGAACGTCAAGGAGACGACCAGCCCGAAAATCAGGCGCAGCGGCCGGACGCGCCGACGCCGCCGGGTCTGCGCGGGGGCGGCCTGCGTCGGCTCGGCCGGCGCGGGCCCCTCCGGGGGGAGCGCGGAGGTGTCGGTCTCGCTCATAGATCGGGCCCGATGACGAAGACGAGGCGTGCCGGGGGCCAGCCGTCGCCGATCTCGTAGTCGTTTTGGGTAAACGGCAATGCGAGATCCACGCGGACCTGGCCGATGGGCGATGCCCAACGCACACCGAAGCCGACGCTCTGCTGAAACTTGTTCTCGTAGTCGGGATCGAAGGCGTTGCCGAAATCGGTGAAGACGGCGGCACTCCAGGGGCCGCGGATGGTGCGTTCGAGCTCGAGGCTACCGACCCCGAGATAGCGCCCGCCGACGGTCTCATCGTTGAAGGGCTCGGTCGGCCCCAGTGCGTTGTAGCCCCAACCGCGGATGGTGTTGTCGCCGCCGGTGAAGAAGCGGCGACTCGCCGGGAGCTCGGTCAGATCTTCCGCCAGGGTCACGCCCAGATCGGCGCGGGTGATGAAGCGGTACTTGTCCGCAAAGCCGTGAATCCACTTGAGCTGCAAGGCGGCGCTCAGATACGAGGCGTTCGAGATCAGGCCCTCGACGGCCCCCAGGACACCGTAGCGGATCCGGTATCCGCGCTTGGTGTTGATCGGGTCGTCAGCGACGGTCTTCGACCAGGAAATGTTGGGCGCCAGCTCGGATGAGGTCCCGGTCTGGATGTCGCTGATCTCGTAATCCTCGTAGGTGTAGTCGATGCCGACGGTGCGGCGCCAGTTGCTCGGCGTGAGTGTCGAGTGCGCAACCTGAACCGAGTTGAGCCAGCCCTTCTGCGTGTTGATGTTGGACCAGGTCGACTGGGGCTTGATGATGATGTAGTCGCGCGTCGGATCCTGAATCGGAATCCGGTAGTCGAAGCTCCATTGGGAGAGCACGGGCGAGAGCTGCAGCTCGGTTCGGAAGTTATGCCCCCACTGATTGACGTAACGACGACGCCAATCCGCACTGACCCGCGGGCCGGTATCGGTCGTGAAGCCGGCACCGATGCGGTACTTATCACGTTTGTTGCGGGTCGCGACCACCTCGATCGGCACCAACGTATCGTCGCCGGTCGCATCCTTGCGGGGCACGATCTCCACGTCGCTGAAATACTCGGTACCGAGCAGCCGCCCCTGCAGCGCAAGGAGTAGATTCGGGTCGTAGACGACCCCGGGCTCGAAATTCAGGAAGGAACGCAGAAACTTGTCGTTCAGAAGGTCCTGCTTGAAGGACACCTTGCCGAGATAATAGCGTGGCCCGGTGTCGAGCTCGAACTCGACGATCGCCTCATAGGCCACCATGTCGACGAGGACGCGGTTGCGTGCGAGGTTGTAGTCCAGGTAACCGCCCGAGGATGCGCGAGAGCGCAGATCGGATTTGGCCGCCTCGTACTTGGCGTGGAGCAGGACGTCTCCGACCTGCATCGGAAAGGTCTTGGGAAAGGCGGGGTCATCGGCCCCCTCCCCGATGACCGCGTAGTCAACGCGACCGATCTTCACCGCCGATCCGGGAACCACCGCGTAGGTCGCAACCCAGGTGCCGTTCGGATCGGGAGGCACCTCGAGTCGATCCGTGACCTCGACCTGATAGAGGCCGAAGGGCGCCAAGGCATCGCGGATCTGATCGGGCGCCAACCTGTGCAGCGCCTCGACACGCGCGGGCGTCAGATCGGCCTCCGCGCGCTCCTGATAGATCGACAGCAAGGCGAGGACGTTCGTCTCCTGCTCGCCCGCAAGGCCAGTGACCTTCACGTCGAGCCTCATCGCAAACGCGTTGCCGGCGGCCAGCATCAAGGCGACCAGCATCAGCCATGCGCCGGCTCCCGAGCGCACGATCGCGGGCCGGGCTGCATCGATTGACTGCACCGCTCGACCTCTTCGCGCTTGATCCAAACTTGCCCCCTCGACCATCGACAAAAACAACCCGACACGGCCTCGGAGCCGCGACGAATCGACACCGCAAAAATAGCCGGTCTATTCGTTGACGAATTACAACAACAAGCATCCCAAAAGCGACAGTTTGTATCATAGTACCAAACACAAGTGCGCGCACGGGGCCGACCCCGTCGAACGCGTCGGCTCGACCCGGTGCCGATACGACACCTTGCCGACGCCGCGCCGGCGCCGATCCAGACCAGATCCGATTAGATCCGCTCCGACGCGCCCGACGCGATCAGCTCGGCTCGCGACGGATCGCCAGGTCACGGCGCAATCCCTCGATCTCCTCGCGCAAGGCACGCACCTCGAGCTCTACATGACGGGTATCCCGGTGCACCGTGTCCTCGATGCGCTCGCGCTCCGCGGCATGTTGATCGTCGTGCAGCGTCTGCATGGTGTCGACGATGATGCCGATGAAGAGGTTCAGCATCGTAAAGGTCGCGATCAGGATGAAGGGAATGAAGAACAGCCAGGCATAGGGATAGACATCCATCACCGGACGGACGATCCCCATCGACCAGCTCTCCAACGTCATGATCTGAAACAGGGTGTACATGGATCCGCCGAGCGTGCCGAACCACTCCGGAAAGCGCGCCCCGAAAAGACCTGTCGCGATCACGGCGGCCACGTAAAAGAGCAGCAACATCAAAGAGGCGATCGAGGCGATGCCGGGCAACGCCTTGAGCAATGCCTCGACGACAAACCTCAGTCGCGGCGACACCGAGGCCAAACGTAAGACGCGAAGAACGCGCAGCGCGCGCAAGACCGCAAGCGGCCCGCTCGCCGGGACCAGCGCGATCGCGATCACGATAAAATCGAAGAGGTTCCAGCCTCGACGGAAAAAATCCAGCCGTTGGGCAAAGAGCTTCAGCAGGATTTCGGCGACGAACGCGGCTAGGATCACCCGATCGAGCAGATGCAGGATGCCGCCATAACTCGCCATCATGCTCGAAGAGGTCTCCAAACCCAGGGTAACCGCATTGATCAGGATCAGCGCGATGATGATGCGCTGTATCCGGGTCGACTCGATCCATGCACCGACCTTCTCACGGCTCGACATAGCAACTGCCTCCGACAAAACTCATGATCCGCTCCGAGCTCATTCGGAAGGCGCAGGCTCCGCACCATAGCCCTCCGCCACGACGGCCGCGATCAAGGCGTCGAGATCGGCCTGCCCCTCTACGCGGGCGCAACCGAGCTCCAAATCCACCACGGCGGACTCGACGCCGGCAACGGCCTCGAGCGCCGAGGTCACCGCGCGCACACAGTGGCCGCAGCTCATCCCGGTAATGCTGAGTGTTTGTGTCATGGGTTCTCTCTTCTTAGGTTGAGCCTCCTGCCTCCTGCCTCCTGCTCTCAAGCTCGATCTATGTGGGCAGACTCACGGCTGGGTGCTGGGTGCTAGGTGCTGATGGCTGGCGGCTGACGGCTGGAGGCTGGAGGCTGGAGGCTGGAAGCTCTCCCTACTGCGACGCCAGAAACAGCGCCGCGCCCATCAGCGGCGCGCTCGGCTGCACGATGACCCGAACCGGCATCGCGCGCATCAGGGGTTCCAGCCGACCTTTGTCGAAGAAGCCGTCCAGGAAGGCGCTGCGGCGCAGGACATCGAGATTCTTCGGCGCGATGCCGCCGCCCAAAAAGACACCGCCGAGCGCCATCTGTTTGAGCGCCATGTTCCCCGCCTCGCGGCCGTACAGCCGAAAGAACAGCTCCATCGTCTCGATGCAGACCGGGCAGGCGTTCTCCGCGGCGGCCACCGCGATGACCGCAGCGGCGTCGCCGGTCTCGATCGCCTCGCGCAAGGGCGGGAGCGATGCGATACCGCGCCACTCGGACAGGAAATCGTAGAGATTTCGGATCCCGAGTCCGGAGACCACGCGCTCCCAACTGACGCGCCCGAAGCGCTGCTTCAGAAAGGCGTGGAGTGCACACTCGCGCTCGTCGGTCGGCGCAAAATCGGCGTGCCCGCCTTCGGTCGCGAAGGGGTGATGACGCAGACCGTCCCAGAACAAACCGGCCTCGCCGAGCCCGGTACCTGCGGCCACGACGCAGGCGTTGCCGTGGATCGACTCGCCCGGATGGAGCTCGGCCACATCCTCCGGGCCCAAGGCCGCAAGGCCCCAAGCCGTCGCCGCGAGATCATTGAGCAATGCGACCCCGGCAAATCCGAGCGCCTGCTCCATGGCGTCGGCATCCAGCGTCCAGGGAAGATTCGTCGCCTGGCTGCGCCGATCCCGCACAGGTCCGGCGATCGCGAAGGCCGCGAACCGACAGCCCACCCCCGTGTCCTCCAAATAGCGCCGGACGATCTCGTCGAGCGAGGCGAACTCCGCGCTCGGATACTGCCTCGTCTGCTCGAGATCGACCTTGTCCCGGTGCGTTTTTGCAAGACCCAGTGCGGTCTTGGTCCCCCCGATATCGCCAACGAGTACACGCATGTCGTCTCTCCGGTCACGTCGCTACCGGGGCGCGCTTCCGCTCGCAACCCCCTGCCGACCCGTCATCGGCCGGCCAACCGACACGGATCATAGCAGGCGACGGGCGCTGCCGGGGCTGCGGAGGCGGAAGTTCAAGGGAGCTGCCGAGCCCAGACGCCTCCCGATGACGCCATGCACGGCGCCGCCGGCGAGCGGATGATCCGATCGCCAAGCTCGGAGTCCGGAACGAACGCCCGCCCCGACACCGAGCGGCGCCGGGGCGAGGATACTCAGGGGCTGGAGGGAATGGCTCGGGGGTTACTTGTCGGTATCAGCGCTCGACGTGCCGGACGTACTCGTCGGGTAGCTATAGGCGGGATAGGCGTAGGCCGGATAGCCATACAGAGGCGCGCCCCACCCGTAAGGGGCACCGACCCCGTAAGGCGCACCGTAGAGACCGTAGGGATGATATCCATATCCGCCATAGGGATAGCCGCCGTAGGGGCCGTACCACGGAGAGTTCCAGGGCCCACCCCAACCACCCGGGAACATCCCGAAGGGTCCGGAGCCCCAGAAGGCGTTCGCGGACATGGAACCGAACGCCGACACAGCGGCGACAGCCGCAGCAAGCACAAGCCGTTTTGTTGTCGTCATCACATTTCTCCCGTCTCGAGAAACCTGTTGAGCACGCCGTGAGCACGATTCGCCCCGACGTGCGGACAAGAGTAGGACGGAATCAGGGTTAGAGCTTTGATCTTGATCAATAATCGCTAATATTAGCGATCATCTCAAAAAACCCGCCCAAGCCACACTACTCGTGGATGACGGTGCCGCGAAACACCAGGCAAAAAAACCAAAATAAGGACTTGCTTAATTAGAATCTGCTTATATAATGATCCCCATACCAGCAACCACTCGAAATCGGAGATGTACCATGGGTGCCTTAGGTGTTCTTGCCGCAGTCGCTCTGCTCGCGGGCGGAGTCCAAACCACGATGGTCATGCCGGAGTCTGAGCGTCTCGCCAGAGAAGAGTCGAAAGAGCCGGTCGTCGAAGTCCAGGCAGTTTCCACCGACTCGACCCAGACCGTGAGCTTCCTCGACTTCTAGTCGAGTCCAGCCTCGGCTAAACAGGCCCGGTCCGCTTGCGGACCGGGCCTGCTTTTTTTCGGGGCCGCCAAAATCCGAAATCGGCGGCTTGCACTGCGACCGTCTCGACGCTAGCGCTTACCGCGCAACAGCGCGTCCGGATGCCGCTCCAGATAATCGGCGAGATCCCGAAGCGATCGAGCCGCGTCCGAGGCCTCGACCAGAAACCGGTCGAGCCGAGCGCGTGTCGCGGAGGAATCCCCGGTCAAGGATCCCAGCGAGCGCATGGCGCCCTCGACCTCGCCAAGCACCGACAGGGTCGCGCCCGAAAGCGGGACCACCTGCTCGTCGACCCGGCGCACCAAACGCGCCAAGTCTTCGGTGAGCATCTCGATATTCTGCGTGACCGGGACCACGCCGGCTTGCACCGCTCGCGCCATCGCGCTGTAGTCTTCGAGGGTCGAATCCAGGCGCCGTGCGAGCGGTTGCACCTCCCGATCGAGATCTCCGAGCGTGACCCGAGCCTCGTCCAGCGTCGCGTTCAGGGTCTCGATCAACCTCAGCACCTCCCCGGATCCAATCAACTGGCGAACCGAGGCCAAGGTCAGCGCGGCCTCGTTGACCAGATCATCGAGCCGCAGATTTTCGAGCATCTCGGTCATACGATCGCGCGTCGCCTCGATCGAAGGCACCTCGACGACGTCCTCGGGATCCTTGATCAGCCGCGGCGGGCGGCCGGGAACCAGCTGCAGCGCGATCATGTACTGGCCGGTAACGAAGCTCACCGACTCGAGCCGAGCGTGCAGCCCGCGCTCCCGGACCAAGCGCCGCAGGATCTGCGCGGGCGAATCATCAGACCCCGCTCCGAGGATGTGCACGCTGTCGGGCCAGACCTCGTAGGTCACCGGCACGCTGAAGATCCCCGTATCCGGCGAGAAGCTCAGCTCGATCCCCGTCACACGTCCGACCGTCACCCCCTCGAACTGAACCCCCGCGCCGACGCTCAGCCCCTGCACCGAGCCCGGAAAGTAGGTCACCATCGGCACCCGCTCGCGAAAGAGCGCACCGCTGCCGAACACCAGGATCGCGATCACGACCAAGGTCAAGGCCCCGAGCACGAAGCCGCCGATCACCGTCGGATTGGCCTGTTTGCTCATGTCTCTCCCCGGCTCAAAAAATCACGGACGAGCTTGATCTCGCAATGCTCGCGCAGATCGCGGGGGTTGCCCGTGGTCAGCATGGTCTGGGTGGCGGCATCGAGGAACACCGAGTCGTCCGCGATGGCAAAGATGCTGGCCAGATCGTGTGTGACGACGACCATGGTTGTCCCCAGACTCTCGCGCAGCTCCAGGATCAAGTCATCGAGCAGACGCGCGCTCAGCGGATCCAGACCTGCGGAGGGCTCGTCGAAAAAGAGGATATCCGGATCAAGCGCCATCGCGCGGGCAACGCCGACGCGTTTGCGCATCCCCCCGCTGATCTCGGAGGGATAGTAGTCGCAATAGGCCGCAAGCCCGACCAAGGCCAGTTTGTAGACCGCGACCTCGTGGATCTGACTGCGCCGCAGGTCGGTATATTGCTCGAGCGGCAAGGCGACGTTCTCCTCAAGTGTCATGGAGCTCCAGAGTGCGCCGCTCTGATACATGACCCCGTTGCGACGCATCCGTCGGGTGCGCGCTTGTTGGGGCGCGTCCCAGAAACTCTCGCCGTCGAACAGGATCCGCCCGGCCTGCGGCGCCAGGAGTCCGATCAAGCTGCGCATGAGGGTGCTCTTGCCGCTGCCGCTGCCGCCCATGATGACGAAGACGTCGCCGCGCCGGACACCGAAGCTCAGATCGCGTTGGATCACCGTCTCGCCGTAGCCGACCGACACGGCATCGAGCAGGATATGTAAATCCGCCTGCTTGGCTATTGGCTCGGATACGGGCGCAGAGATCGGCGGCCTTGTCGGCCCATCGGGAGACATGCGCTCGGTCTTGTCCTCTGCGGCTTGGCTCGACATCGGCGCGGCAGCAGGTTACGACAGACCGATCGCGTCGAAGACGATGGTGAGGCCGGCCGAGGCGATCACGATGAAGACGATCGAGGTCACCACCGCCGAGGTCGTCGCCTCGCCGACCGCGGCAGCGCTGCGTCCGCTCTGCATCCCGCGCAGACAACCCGACACGGCGACGATGGCTCCGAAGACCGTCGCGCTGATCAAGCCTTGCGTGATGTGGTTCCAGCCGATCGCCGCAACCGTCTGGGTGAAATACTCGGTCGGGCTGAGACCACCGACCACGGTGCCGGCGAAGGCACCGCCCAGGATCCCCATGAGGTTTGCGTAGATCGCCAGGAGCGGCGTCATCGCCACCAGCGCGATCAGTCGCGGCAAGACCAGAAACTCGACCGGCGAGATCCCCAAGGTGCGCAGGGCATCGATCTCTTCGTTCACCTGCATGGTCCCGAGCTGAGCCGCAAAGGCCGCCCCGGTGCGCCCGGCGAGCACGATCGCGGTGACAAGCGCGCCCATCTGGATGACGATGGCGAGTCCGACCAGGTCGGCGACGAAGATCCGTGCACCGAATTGGGCCAACTGCTGATCGCCGATATACCCCAGGATAAGGCCGACGAGAAAGCTGATGAGACTGATGATCGGCAGGGCATCGGCACCGACCTCCTCGACCAGCAGCCAAAGCTCGGAGCGCCGGAAACGTGCGCGCCCCGAGAGCATCGCGCGCACCGCGAGCGTGACCTCGCCGATGAAGGCGAGGATCTCGCCGGTGGAGCGCGCCAGATCGATAAAATCCAGACCGAAACGCCGCAGAAAGGGGTCGGCATGCTCGTCGCGACCCTCGGCACGGCGCTCCGGCACGCTCGAGGCCAAACGCAACAGGGCCTGAATCCCGTCGGGCAGTCCATCCTCCTTGACCTCGATGCCGCGCTCCCGACACCGCCAGGCCAGTGACGCCAGGTAGCTCACGAGGCCGGAGTCCCAAGCGACCAGATCGGAGGTCTCGAAGGCGATGGACGCGGGTCCCGGCTCGGTGAACAGCTCGGCATCGATCCGATCCAGGTCCGGCAGGTCCGCATCGAGCTGCCAAGCACCGCCGATCGCCACAACCACGCAGCCGGCCTGGTCGCGCGCGAGCTCGATGCGCGCTGCGGGGTGCGGCTTGACGGAATTGGAGACGGGGTCGGTCATGGCACCGACAAGGATGCGCATGGCGGGCTATGCAGCGCAAGGAATATAAGGGCGTGTAGGGGCGACTTCAGTCGCCGTGAGCCTCCGACCGTATAGGCGACCGTTTGGGCGACTGAAGTCGCCCCTACATAGTCGTTCGCTCGGCCGGCAGGAGGCGAGCGTGCGCAGCTACCGGAAGCAGCTCGGGACGCACGGTCAAGAGAAGACGCAAGGTCGCCGCGGTAATGGCACCTTCGACGATCATCACGGGGATCTGAACGATCAGGATCAGCTTGGCCGCCACCAGGAATGCGCTCCCGCTCAGCGCAAGGGTACCGGCAACCGACACCGCGGAGGCGCCGAACGACAAGGCACCGACCAGGAAGCCGGCAACGAGCACCGTCGCCGACCGAGGAGAGACGTCCAAACGCAACAAGACCCCTTGCGCGAGCAGACCGATCAGGACCGCCGGAAGGGCCAGATTGAGCGTATTGACCCCGATCACGGTCAAACCGCCGAACCCGAAAAAGGCCGCCTGCAGCAACAGGCCGACCAGGATCGCGGGAAAGGCCGCCCAGCCGAGCAGCAACCCCATGAGTCCGGTCAGCATGAGATGGGCGCTCGACGGACCGACCGGCACATGGATGAGAGAGGCGATGAAAAAAACGGCCGTCAGGAGCCCTGCGCGCGGGATGGACTCGGTATCGAGCGCGCTCAAACCCCGAGCGACGCCCGCCACCGCGAGCATGGATGCGCCGATCAAGACCGGCGCACCGAGAACACCGTCGACGATGTGCATAGCTGTAATCGATGTCCGGACAAGGGCCAAGACGCGTAGCACCTTGGCGCAAGTGGTAATACCTGCGAAGGTAGCACTCGGCCCTGCAGGCGTCTACTCGGGGCCGACGGCGTCGGCAAGTCCCGCGGGGATACGTCCGGCGGGCACCGCTATTGGAGTCTCGGTGTCCGACCGGATATCGTCGGTGTTAAACCGCGTCCAGAGCGAGATGCTAAGTTTTCGAGTAAGCTCGACGCTTGCTGCATCCACGGCCCTTAGCGGGGACGCGGTTTAAAATAATATATTTTTAATGTCTTAAACCGCGCCAGCTCCACCGGTCGCCACGTCTGCCGGGGCCGATCTCATCCAAAAAAATCGCATACCGCGCCGGGCGCGGTTTAGGAGCCATTCGACCTGATTCACCCTTCGGAGCCGAGCCATGGACCATAACGACCAGATCCAAAACGAGCAGAGACTAAACGAGCAGCGGATTATCGACGACCTGTTCGGCAAGCTGCGCCAGGCCGAGCATCAGACCGGGCCACGCGATGCGGCCGCTGAGCAGCAGATCGCCGCGGCGGTCGCGCATCAGCCCGCGGCGCCCTACTACATGGCCCAAGCGCTCCTGGTCCAGGAGCGGGCCATCGAGGCGCTCGGCCAGCGGGTGCAGGAGCTCGAGCAGGAGCTGGCAAGCCGACCGGCAGCGGGCGGATTCCTCGACAACCTGTTCGGAGCACCGAACCCGCGTGCGGGTGCCCCGAGCCTTTCGGCCGGCGGACCCTTGGGGCGTGCGTTTCAGACGAGCGGTATGCAGCCCGGTCAAGCCAATCGGGCCGGCGGCGGTTTCCTGGGATCGGCACTGCAGACGGCGGTCGCGGTCGCAGGCGGCGTCATGATGGCCAACCTGCTGACCGGCCTCTTCACCGCCGATGAAGCGCAGGCGGCCGAGGGCGTCGAAGATCCGGGGCTGGATTCGGATTACGACCCGCAGATGATGGACGACGGCGATATGGGCGACTTCGACGGCTTCGATGACTTCTGAGAGGCCCGATATGTCCAGTGTCGAGGAGTCCGTTCGCGAGGAGACCATCCGTTTCAGCGTTTCCCTGCCCCGCCCCTTGCTGGAAGAGCTTGATCGACGCGTGGTCAACAAGGGCTATGCGTCGCGCTCCGAGCTGGTGCGCGACCTGATCCGCGAGCGGATCGTCGAGGAGACCTGGGAGCGCGGCGACGTGGAGGTCGCCGGCGTGCTCACCATCGTCTACGACCATCATCAACGCGAGCTCACCCAGCACATCCTGGACATCCAGCATCGTCAGTACGTTCATATCGTCGCGACGACCCATGTCCACATGGACCATCACAACTGTCTGGAGACCATCATCATTCGCGGCATGCCGGCCGAGATCGAGCGGCTGAGTTTGGAGATCGGCGGTTTGCGCGGGGTGCGGTTCTCGGAGTTGACGCGGGCCTCGCGCGTCCAGAACTGAACCGCGCTAAACCGCGTCCGGTGTTCTCGGAGATAGTCGAGTTGGCAGAGAGGCTACAACCCTCTTGAAACGCTGGAGTCGACGCGGTTTAGGATAAGAAAAACAATATTTTAAAAATTCTTGAACCGCGTCGACTACGACGACCTTTGGTCGGACGAGGCACGACGAATTCGAGATGTTCGCATATCACTCCGGATGCGGTTCAATTGGGGTGACGGCTAGGGTTTCTTCGAGCTCCGGCACCGAGCCGTCGCTGCGACAGGTCTGACGCAGCGGCTGCACGTCGCCCGCATCGCGCCCGACGGCCACCCGCATGTAGGTCGCATCGGCGAGCAGCCCCATCGCCGGGTCGACGCCGCGCCAGCCGCCGCCCGGGATCAGCACCTCGGCCCAGTGATGGAGCCTCTGCTCGCGCGGCTGGGTGCCCGGAGGATCCTCGTCGTCCGGGTCGAAATAGCTCGCATCCAGATACCCGGAGACGAATCGCGCCGGGATGGACCACTGCCGCATCAGGGCAATCAAGAGGTGCGCCAGATCGGCGGCGCAGCCACGCCCGGCCTCGAACAGCGCCGGAAGCGCCCTGACGGGGCGCACAACCTCCGGGTCGAACGGCGTCACCGACTGAATCCAGGCGCTCGCCTCCTGCACCTGATCCAGGAGCGGTCGATCCTCGCGCAGGCTCGGCACACGATGTCCGCAGATCTCCTCGGGCAACGCGGGGGTCAGCGGGCCTTGATGCAGGACGAAATCCCAGAGGCGCGGGGCTTGATGGAGGGCGTCGTCGATCCAGGCGCGTTCGCGTGCCTGCGCGATCACCGGGAAGTCGAAAGGATTGCTGCGGAGGGTCTCCACCTCGGCCCTCATGGTGAACGCAAGCTCGCGGTGCGCCCCCATCACCGCAAAATGGTGCGAGAGGTTACCGAACCCGTCCCGACAGGCGGCAACGCCGGCGTCGGGTGCCACCGAGAGCTGGATCTGCAGGAGCGACTGACTCTCGTCGTCCCATGGCGCCAGGCGGATTTGGACGTGATGCTCGCGTGCCGGGGCCGCGAAGTGGATCCGACAAACCCGCTCGATCTGATATCTCACTGAGCATCATCCCCTAGGTGCGCCTCGAAATAGTCGCTCTGCAACGCCGTGCCGAGATCGGCCAAGAGCCCGAGGAAGTCATCGAGATACTCGTGCAGACCGAGATCCAGGATGCCTTGGGGCGTCGCGCCGTCGAGATGACGACGCAACGCTGCGAGACGCTCGGGCACCGCGCCATCCGGCAAACTCCCGATGCGTCCGAGCGCGCGTTCCAAACCGTTCACACAGTAGGCGAGCGAACGCGGGAAATCCGTGTCGAGCACCACAAATTCCACAACGTCGATCGGGCGGATGCCGCCCTGATACTTGCGGCGATACGCCTCGAAACCGGAGAGCGACTTAAGCAGTGCGCCCCACTGATAATAGTCCAACGGCGAGCCGACGAGCTTCAGATCCGGCAGCAGCAGGTGGTAGCGCGTATCCAGGATGCGCGCGGTCATGTCCGCGCGCTCTTGGAGGCTGCCGAGCGCCATGAAGCCATAGGCTTGACCGCGCATCATGGTGCTCTGGGTCAGACCGAAGAAGGCCGCAACCTGGCGATGAATGAAGGCGTAGAACTCGGCCGCACGCCAGGGCTGCAGCGTCGTCTTCAGGTGCTTGTCGGCCGAGAGCCAGAGCTCGTTGAGCGCCTCCCACATCTCGCTCGAGATGCGATCGCGCACCACCCGCGCGTTCTCGCGGGCGAGCTTCAGACTGAGCAGGAGCGAGCCCGGATTATTCCGATCCTGGGTGAGCAGATGGATGACGCGCTGGACCGTCACACGCCCGTCGGTGTGGAGCTCCTCGTAGAGCTCGTCGGCGCCCATGATGGTGAGCAAGGGACGCCATTGCATCTCCTCGGTCGCACCCTCGTCGGCCTCGAGCATGTAGACGACATTGATGTCCAGCACGCGCGCGGTGTTGTCCGCACGCTCTAGGTGCCGGGTCATCCAATAGAGCGATTCAGCGATACGACTCAACATTAGTCGGCCAGCACCCAGGTGTCTTTACTGCCCCCGCCCTGCGAGGAGTTCACGACCAAGGATCCCTTGGTCATGGCGACCCGGGTCAAGCCGCCCGGAACCACCTCGATATCGCTGCCGTAGATGCTGAATGGACGCAGATCGAGATGGCGCGACTCCAGCTCCCCGTCGAGATAGCAGATGTGGCGCGAGAGCTGGATCACCGGCTGGGCGATATAGTTGCGCGGATTCTCCTCGATCTTGCGGGCAAACTCCGAACGCTGCGCGGTGGTGGACGAGGGCCCCATCAACATCCCGTAGCCGCCGGATTCGGCGACCGCTTTGATGACCATCTTCTCCATGTTGTCGAGCACGTACATCCGATCCTGGTGATCGGTCATCTGATAGGTCGGGACACTCGGCAGGATCGGTGATTCACCGAGGTAGTAGCGGATGATGTCCGGGACATAGGCATAGACCGCCTTGTCGTCGGCAATGCCCGCCCCCGGTGCATTGGCCAAGGCGACGTTGCCGGCCCGCCAGGCGTTGATGATCCCGGCCACGCCAAGCTCGGAATCCGAGCGAAACACCAGCGGATCGAGGAAGTCGTCGTCGACGCGCCGATAGACGACATCGACCTGACGCAGACCCTGCGTGGTCTTGAGATAGACCTTGTCGTTCTTGCAGACCAGATCGCGTCCCTCGGCCAGCTCCACGCCCATCTCCTTGGCGAGAAAGGTGTGCTCGAAATAGGCCGAATTGAAGATGCCGGGCGTGAGGACGACGATGGTCGCGTCGTCCGCACCGCGCGGCGAGAGATAACGCAGGGCCTGCAGCAGCAGCGCCGGATAATGCTCGACCCGGCGGACCCGATAGCGGGCGAAGAACTCGGGCAGGATGCGCCGCTCCACGATCCGGTTCTCGATCATGTAGGACACGCCGGACGGGGTGCGCAGGTTGTCCTCGAGCACCAGATAGCGACCGTCCTCGTCGCGGATCAGATCGACCCCGCTGATGTGGGTGTAGATGTCGTGCGGCGGGGTGATGTCCATGATCTCGCGCCGGAAGTCCTTGCCGCGGTAGATCAGCTCGGGCGGCACCACACCGTCCTTGAGGATCCGCTGACCGTGATAGAGATCTTTTAGAAAGAGGTTCAACGCGCGAATGCGCTGTTTGAGTCCGGCCTCGATCTGCGCCCACTCGATGGCCGTGATGATGCGCGGCAGGATGTCGAAGGGCCAGACCCGCTCGATCCCCTCCTCGTCGTTGGAATAGACGGTGAAGGTCACCCCCTCGGTGTGCAGCGTCAGATGGGCATCGCGTGCCTTCGCCCCGAGGATCTGCTGGCCGGTGGTCTGGATGTGCTCCCACATCGGCAGGTAGTGAGCGCGCGGACGGAAGTCGTCCTGATAGAACTCGTGGTAGGCCATCGCTTGTCCCGCGCGTTGCATCTGGATCTGGCCGGCACCGCCGGATTGGAATTGTCTAAGCATCTCCGTGAACCCCACAACATGGCCCATAACGGATGAAACTAGTCAAGAAACGCGCCAACATGCCGTGCGCTCCGACCCGACGCCAACCCCTTTATCCATATGGGACTACTCCTTTGGAGTGATGGCGTCGCGACAGCACGCCGCACCATCCAGGTGCACCTTCGCAGGGACGGACCAAAAAACCGAGCATCGCCGCACGACGATCGAGCGCGTCCTACTCGAAGCGCTGGCGGAGCGCTTTCAGCCCCCGCGCCCGCGTCAGCAACACGACCTCGTCCCCGACATGCAGACGCATCTGAGGATCGGCGAATTTGAGCTCCTCGCCGTTGCGATAGATGCAGATGGCCCGAGCGACATCCGGGATCGCCAACTCTTCGAGTGCCGTCGCCGACGCCTCGTCGACCTTGAAGGAAAAGATCCGAGTGTCGCCGCGCAGGATGTCGGAGATGGCGATGATGTCCTGCCCCTCGGCCATGTCGGCGAGATAGCGGCCAACGGTGTGCATCGGCACCAGCGAGTCGGCCAGACCCAACTCGGAGCAGATGTGCTCGAGATCCGGATCCTCGATCTTGGTCACGACCCGTCGGTAACCCAGAGAGCGCGCCACCAGACTGGCGATGATGTTGGACTGATCGTCGTGGGTCAGGCAGAAGAGGAGATCGGTATTCTCGGGGTCGGCCTCGCGCAGGATCGCCGGCCGGGTGCCGTCGCCGTGGATAAAGCCCACGTCGAGCTTGTCTTGAAACAGCTCGATCGTCGCCGGATCGCGCTCGATAATCACGACCTCGTGACCGCGCTCCACGAGCATCCGCCCGGTAAGCACGGCGAGGGTTCCGCTGCCGATGAAGACGAATCGCATGTCGAGTCCCTCGTTGCGGGGAAAGTCGCCAGTCGCCAGCCTCCAGCTGCCAGCTCTCAGCCGTCAGCCGTCAGCCGTCAGCCGTTACTTTAGGTGATTTCCGGAAATCAGCATCCCGACTGCGCGGACGATTCGGCCGGAAGTAATGCCAACGGTCGCCGCGAAGCGGCGACACCGCCGATCAAGGCTTATACCAAGTCCCCGGAAACAGCAAGACCAGCAAGGCGATGATCTCCAGACGCCCGGCCAACATGTTCAGGCTCAGCAGCAGCTTGAGCCCGGGCTCCAGGTCGGGGCCGGTAATCCCCACGGACAGACCCACCGTCGCCGTGGCCGAGACAACCTCGAAGAGGGCGTCCAGCGCCGGATAGCCCGCGACGAGAAAGGCCATCCAGGACCCGAGCACCAGCAGCACGAACAGCAGGATCAGAACCAGGGCATGCTCGATCTGGAGGCCGCCGAGGGTCCGGTCGCCGATCGCCGGCTGGACCACTGCATGACGCGGCAGTTGAACACGCATCACGGCGAGCTGGATCATGCGGATCAGGATCAGCAGGCGCAGGAGCTTGATGCCGCCGGCCGTCGAGCCGACGCCGCCGCCGGTGGCCATAGAGAGGATCAGGACACCTTTGGCCGCCGGGTCCAGCTCGCTC
>NZ_DATITZ010000090.1:0-9864 GCF_035467215.1 Thiocapsa sp.
GCCCGCGGGCGGGGTCGGCTAGATGCTTATCAGGTCTGTTTTCGAGCATCACTGGGCTAAGCTGTTTCCACGCCCAGACCACTCCGAACCGAGGTGCGGGCGCGTTGCAACATGTCCGCTCATGCGGCGATCGTCGCGAGGCCAAGTAACGGGGCGATGACACTGCGGACGGACCACGGTTTCCCTCACTGCAGAGGAAAGTGGGAGGGCTGGGCTCAGATCTTGCGTTTTGCCTCCGCAGTCCATGCACCCCAGATGAGCACCAAATCACAGCGGCCGAGACGGGTATTTCAGACGGATAGGAATCGGCGACATCATGAGCTTCGAGTGGGACCCAAGAAAGGCGAGATCAAATCAGCGTAAACATGGTGTCACCTTTGAGGAAGCATCCAGCGCATTGCGTGATCGGCTTTCGGCGACCGGCCATGATCCAGACCATTCGGAAGACGAGGATCGCTTTGTAACATTTGGTGTTTCGTCCCGAGGTCGCTTGCTTACGGTATCGCATACCGACCGAGGAAATACGATTCGGATCATAACGCACGAATAGCAACAAGCGTTGAAAGGCAGATTTATGAAGAAGGTCAAAGCAGAAACCGCAGATGAACTTCGGCCTGAATATAATAATAGGGCCGATTTTGGCGAGATCGTTCGTGGTAAATATGCGGATCGCATCAAGGAGGAATCCAACGTCGTGCTCCTTGAGCCGGATATTGCGAAGGTATTTCCAAACGACGAAGCGGTGAACAAAGCCCTCCGCTATCTGCTGGAAGTCGCCGAGGCGTCAGCTCGCCTAACAAGTGGCCGAATATGAGATCTAACCCCGCGTCCACGGACTCGGATCGCGGCAGACATTGCAACCCTGTGCTGGATTTCGACTGCCGCAGTGCGACGGAGGCGACACGGATGCCTTCGACGAGGAGAGTCGACCTGACCGGGGGAATGGATCAGTTGATCCCGGCACGTGGTTCTGCAACCGGCCCCTTCTTATACCGAGAGGTTCCGATGCCCGGCATCACCCTGAGCGCCCATTTCGGCGGCCAGTCGATCGTTCTCGACGAGCCGTTCGAGATTCCCGGCAACGCTCGGCTACTGGTAACAGTGGTGTCACCTTCAATGGACGGCGATCGTGCGCAGTGGTCCGACCTCGCCGGCTCCGGCCTCGCCCTCGTCTATGGAGACGACGAACCGGAGTACAGACTCACTGATGTGAGACGTCCGTGAACGAGGGCGACGTGGCTCTGACGCCGCTGCCCCAAGCCGACGGGCGCGTGAAGAAACGCCCGACGATTGCCCTGCGGCGCATGCCGGGTTTCGGGGGCGGGTTGGTCTGCGGCGTCAGCACTCAATTGCAGTCGATCGCAGCGACACCTTAGCCAGAGGGTTAGACCCATGCCAGCGCCGGCCGAAGACATCACCGAGCAGCTCCAAGCCGAGATCGAGCTTACACCCGTGCGTTACCGATCCTTGCTGCTGCGTTTGGTGCATTCTTTCCGCGAGGGCATCGAGGCGGATGAGCCCTGGCCCAGCGCGCGCGAGTCCTTCCGCGAGGGCTGGACGGACGCGCTGGCCGGCCGCGTCAGCCCGGTTGAAACCCTGTGGGACGGCATCGACGCCGATTCGATGAACCGATCCTGGCGAACCATGACGACGACGCCGCCAGCGGTCTGACGTTTTCATGTTTCCATCGCTCATCCGATTGGGATTCTTGGCCGTGCTGCCCGAGAGCCGGTTGCTTGGTGCGATCGGCATACTCGTACCGGACCGGCATCGCCGCCTGTCGGAGCGGCTGTCGGGATATCTGGTGCGATAGGCGGGCGAACGAATCCCTCGGCAGTGGCGCATCTGCTTCGTCTGGAGCGGCGGGAATGCAGACGCCGTGGAGATCGTGGATGACCACTGAGGCACGACCATGACCCCTGTCCTCGACAATGTGCACCCCGGCGAGGTGCTGCTCGAAGAGTTTCTGATACCCATGGGCATCAGCCAGAACGGCCTGGCGCGCGACCTTGGTGTTCCACCGCGGCGCATCAACGAGATTGTACACGCTCAGCGTGCCGTCACCGCCGATACGGCACTGCGCCTGGCGCGCTACTTCGGGACCTCGGAGGGGTTCTGGATGGGTCTCCAAGCGGACTACGATCTTGAGGAGGCCCGCAAGCGGCTAGGCGAGCGCCTGGAGCGGGACGTCAGGCCGCGGGCGGCGTAAACCGCTCGCCGGAACCATTGCGCACAACGTCACAATGAGCGTCTTGGGCAGGCTCCGCGTCCCGAAGCGCCACCACGCGAGGGAAGGCCCGACCGATCGGTCTGGTCGCTCACTGTGATTCCGTGGTACGACAGCCGATGTTCCCGTCCCCTATCTTCCGGCCTGATCTGACTTGACTGGCCGCAGACACAACCTCCTAATACAAGGCGATTGGCAGCCCCTCGGAGTCCCGAATGGACAAACACCTGGTTAGAGACCGCATCACCACAAACCCCGATCAATGCGGCGGGCGCCCTTGTATTCGCGGCATGCGAATCCGCGTCGTCGATATCCTCGAGATGCTCGCGGAAGGAGTGTCCGCCCGCGAGATCCTCGCGGACTTTCCGGATTTGGAGCCGGAGGACATTCAAGCCTGTTTGCTCCTAGCCGCTGAGCGCGTCGACATCCCGCGACTGGTCGCGTGACGATCTGGCTTGATGCTCAATTGCCGCCGACCCTTGCAGCCTGGTTGGCGAATACATTTGAGATCAGATGCCTGGCTGTACGTGATCTGGGGCTGCGGGACAGCGATGACCGGGCGATTTTCCAAGCGGCTCGCGACCAAGGCGATGTCGTCATCATGAGCAAGGACAGCGATTTCGTGGAACTTGCCTTACGACTCGGTCCGCCGCCGCGCATCCTCTGGCTCACCTGCGGCAATGTCACCAACTCCCACCTGCGCCGGATCCTGGCAGAGGTGCTGCCGGACGCCATGGCGATGTTGGAGGCAGGCGAAGTCGTCGTCGAAATCGGCGACCGGGGCGCTTGATCCATCGCTGGGCTAAGCTGTTTCCATGGCCAGACCACTCCGAATCGAGCTTGCGGGCGGGATTTATCACGTCACTTCGCGCGGCGATCGCCGCGAGGCGATCTACCGCGACGATGCGGACCGGGATGCCTGGCTGGCGGTGTTCGCGGAGGTCTGCGAACGCTTCAATTGGCGCTGTCATGCCTACTGCCAAATGACAAATCACTATCACCTCGTGGTGGGGACCGCGGAGGGGAATCTGTCGAAGGGGATGCGGCAGCTCAACGGTGTCTTCACCCAACGGGTCAATCGTCGTCATGGCCTGGTCGGGCACCTGTTTCAGGGCCGCTTCAAGGGCATTCTCGTCGATCGGGATGCCTATCTGCTCGATCTGACGCGGTATGTCGTGCTCAATCCGGTTCGAGCCGGCATGGTGGCCGATGCCGGCGATTGGGTCTGGAGCAGCTACCCGGCCATGTTGGGTCGGGTGCCGGCGCCGCCGTGGTTGGAGACCGACTCGGTGCTCGGCCGGTTCGGGCATGGGCGTGCGGCGGCCCGCGCCGCCCTCGCGGCGTTCGTCGCCGACGGGGTCGGACGGTCGAGCATTTGGGATGGACTGCGGTGCCAGGTCTTCCTCGGCTCAGACGACTTTGTGGAGCGGCACCGCGGTCTGGCGAAGGATCCGCAGCGCTTGCGCGAAGTCCCGCGTGCCCAGCGCCGTGCGCTCGCGCAGCCGTTGTCGGCGTTCGCCGATCAATCCGCGACGCGGCGCGAGGCGATGGCGCGGGCATTCTCAAGCGGTGCCTACACGATGCAGGAGATCGCCGAGCATTTCGGCGTGCACTACTCCACCGTCAGTCGCGCCGTGCGCCGGTTCGAGCGCACCGCAGCCGGATCGGCCGCGCCGGAGTCGAGCCATCGGACAGGTGATTTCACGACCTGACCATAAAGCCCACGAAAGCCCGTTCGAAAAAGCCCGCCCGAGCGGGCTTTTTTGTGTCCGGATTCAGATCTATAGTCATCCGAGGCGAGGGAAACCAACGACGATTAGCGGAATAGCCACCATGACGAACGCAACACGGTACGAAGAAGACGTGGTCGCTTGGGCGTCCGAACAAGCAAGACTGCTGCGCGAAAGACGGTTCGACCTGTTGGATATTGCCCATCTGGCCGAGGAGATCGAAGACGTGGGAAAGAGTGAGCAGAGAGAGCTGACGAACCGCATGGCACTGCTCTTGGCTCACCTGCTGAAGTGGCAGATGCAGCCCGGTCGCCGCGGAGCCAGCTGGCAGATTACCATCAGAAACCAACGGCGAGGAATCCTGCGTAGACTCCAAGAGACCCCGAGCCTGCTTCCAAAGCTCGACGACCCCGACTGGTGGGCGGGCGTTTGGGACGACGCGACGGCGCAAGCCGCGCAGGAGACCGGACTCTCGGATTTCCCCGAGACATGCCTCTGGACACCGAATCAGATTCTCGATCCGGCTTGGTCACCCGAGTAGGCGAGACCAGCCGACGCCGGCGGCGGACCGACATGTCCAGACAAGGGGTCTTGTCATGCAACATGTTGGCGTTCGGTGCAGCTGCCTCGGTCGGACTCTCTGCGCTGGCATGGCGTCGGGTCCGAGGGTCGACATCGAGGACTGGCAGGCTGGGCCGGGCTTGCCCTTGAGGGGCGCGGGGGCAGGTCTTGTAAGCCAGCCTTCGACGCGCTGCCCCGGCAGTGGCTCGAGGGCTCGCGCAAGGTCTTCCGAGCGCTGCCGCCGCTAGAGTGGTAGCGGCCGATCCGCAGTCGCATGTGCGCGACGCGCACTCGACCTCTTCAGTCGACAGCCCGGGATCGTCGGTTACCAGGACCAGCGCATGCCGATGCCGACCTCCTGCAGTGTCGGGTCGGAGGTGAAGATCTCGCGGACCGTGCCGTCCGAGAGCCGTCCGAGGAAGCACTGGCTCTCGTAATCGGAGTAACGACAGGTGGCGTGGACTTCCAGTTGCGTGCTGACGGCAAAGCGCAAGCCCACTCCCAGGACCATAGCCCGGCGCGGAGCTTGACTCGTCGTAGAAGGTTACGCGATCGGGTGCGCTCGAGCGTTTGATGTTCGACATGACGGTCTCGTCCATAACGATGCTCTCGCGATCGAGCGAATGGACTTCAACCATAGCCCAGAAGCAGAGCACCCTGCGAGCCGGTCATCGCGGGTTTGCCGTGGACGGGATTCGATCCCGGGCGATTTGCGGTTTCGGGGTCAGATCGCCGCGATGGTTTTCGGTCTCACTTGGTTCGGCAAATCCGGCGCAGAATGACAGCTCCGGCAGCCTGCCGGAACCGGCTCGCGCCGTTGTCGTACTGAGGCGCCGCTCTACTTGCCCTCCTCCGGCCCGCCGCTCACCCAGCCGCACCCCGGTACGCGCCGCTGGATGCTCCCGTCCCGATCATCCCAGCGAAAGAGATGCAGCCAGCCGTTGTCCAGCAGCTGGCGGACCAGCGCATGGCGGGCGATGATCTCCTCGATCGGCGTTTCGGGCGCCTGCAGGACGACGCTCAGACGTAGCGGCTCATGGATCCAGCGCCGGCCGTCGTGCAGCGACTGCATCGGCAGACCCGTGCGTAGGTCGCCGCCGTTGCCTTCGAGCACCCCGATGGCGCCGCCGACAACGTTGTGCAGCACCTTGTTGCCGCTGCCGAAGCGTCGGTTGTCGACGGTGGAGCCGTAATACTGCAAGTTGATCCAGGTGGCGACCACCATCGGCGCGGTCATGATCAGCTCCAGGGTCTTGAAGCCGGCATCGGCGCACCAGTCGTAATCGTGCAGAAAGGCGCGACCGCCCAGATCCACCCCGCGGGTGCGGGCGCGCGGTGCGGCGATGAAGGCGGCGTTGCCGGCCAGGCCCCACTCGGGGCGCACCTGGGACCAGTCACGGCTACGTCGGCGGATGCTCGCCTCCAGGCCGTGACCGCGCCGCCCGCCGAGCCCGAGCAGGGTGGCCCGTTGCATCCGCGTCAGCTCCCCGGCCTGCGCGAGCCAGCTGCGCAGCTCGGCGAGCTCCTCGGCGTAGCCTGCGGGCAGCACCCCGGTGTCGAACAGATGCACGTCGTCGACCGTGGTGTCGTGCAGTGCGGGCAGGAACCAGGTGTCCTCGGGGATCTCCAAACCACGCTCGCGCAGACCGCGGCGCACCGCCGGGTCGTTGAGGAGCGCGGCAACCACGCGGGCGCTGGCCTCGCCGGTCTGACCCGCGCAGGCCCCGCAGTCGAGCCCGGTGGCATGGGGGTTGTTCACCGAGGTGCTGCCGTGCCCGACCAACAGCACCAGTCGGGCGAAGCCGTCGGTGAGCGACATGGCGCGCAGGATCCCCTCGGCCAGCCCGATCCGATCCGCCGCCGGAATGCCGGCGCGCGTCGCCTCGGCCGCATCCTTGGCGCCGCAGGGGCCGGCGTGGTCGTGCCCGTGCGCGTGCTGTCGATGCGCATGCGACGGCGTATCGAGTGTCGGTCCGACCCGGCATGTATCGGCCGCATCCAGACGCAGGTCGTCGGGTGCCGGGACCGGCCGGCTCCATCCGAGGGTGTCGCCGACGAGCTTGGGCGCATAGAGCCAGATGCCCGCCGATTCGACGAAGGAGAAGCACGAGGAGGCGCCCATCTTGAACGCCTTCCAGGACTTGCTGATCCCGAAGCGGTGGCGTTGTACGGCCAAGGCGCGCTCGGCCTCCGCGGGGTCCGCGCCGTGGATCTCGGAGCAGACCCGGTAGGAGGGCGTGAGCAGCACCGGCACATGGGTGTGCGCGGTGACGGCACCGAGCGGAACATGCTCGATCGGCACGCCGAAGAAGCCGGCGAACCCGAGCGTGCGTCCTTGCGGGCAGACCGTCTCGAAGGCGCGGCGGATCACCTCCGAGCGGACGTCGATGCAGAAGGCCGCCTGCACGGCGGGGCGGATCAAGGTGTCGTTGTTCGCCGCCGTGCTCAACTGCCCGATCAGGCCGCGCTGATAGGCGAGCTCCGCTGCGCTCAGGAGTACCTGATCGATCTCCCGATCGCCGGCGTCATCGTCCGCGTCCTCGCCGGCCGCCCCGCCCGTGCCGAGATCGGCGCAGACCCGTCGCCAGCGGCGACGCAGCTCCGGGCTGCTCTTGTGCTCGTAGACCAGCAGATCCCAGGCCAGACGGATCGCCAGCAGCTCCTCGATGGTGTCGTCGCGCCCGCCGGCCAGCTCCGCCTGCCAGCGCAGCAGCCGGGTCCAAGCCGCCCAACCGCCGATGTCCATCAAGGCCGCGTGCAGGTAGTCGCGCGCCGCGCTCGCGGGGATGCCCAGCCGGTTCAGGGCCGCGCGGATGCAGTCGCGTGGCGCCTCGGGCAGGGCCTTCACACGCTTGCGCATGCTGCCTTGCCCCATCATAGTCGCGCTGAAATCCAGCGCCGCGAAACGACGCCAGGAGGCGTACAGCGACAGGCCCTGCCAAGGCTGCTTCCAGGTAGCTTGGCCCATATCGAAGAAGGCCGCGCAGTGCTGGCTGATGCGGTCTACGACGCAGCTCGACCAGTCGTCGGCGTCCATCTCGTCGAGCACCGCGGTGAGCAGCGGCACGCGCCCGGCCGGCGGCGGTTCGAGCTCGACGGCGCGTTGCAGGGCTGCGGGATCCAGCTGGCTCCCGCACACCGCGGCGGCCCCGCGCAGGTCCCCCGCGGTGATCCGCCCGATGGCGATCTGCTCGCGATAGTAGGCCCTGGGCATGTAAAGGCGCGCGCCCGCCACCCGGCGCAGCATGGCCGCGGCCTCTTGGAACGGCAGATCGCGCAGCCCGTGGAAGGGGTTTACCGCCACGAAGCGATCGAGCGGCCAGAGTGGGGCGATGCGCTCGCAGGCAGCCGCGATCTGCGCGTCGAGCGCCTCGGCCGTAGCGGAATCGGCCGCTTCCTGTGCGGGTCCTTGGCCGATCGGCACCGTCATGGCGATCGCCGGCGTCTGTTCGAGCGTCTCCAGATCGTTCAGGTTCATGGCGTTATACCCCTCGTTGGACGGCGGGCGCCGGGCGCAGCGGCCACAGGCGCGTGATCAAGCGGGTCACCAACACATCGACATAGAGCCCGTTGTAAAGATGCACCTGGATCGCCTGACGCAGCGGCGGTGCAATGCGCATAAAGAGATGTTGCAGGACAAGCAGGCCGATGAAGACGGCGACGACGGCGATGCTCAGAATCAGATCGAAGAGGCCGCCCGCCGGTGCCGCTGCACCCAGGCTGTCGGCAATGGCGTACTCGAAGGCCGCGTGCAGACCGAAATACCCGAAACACACCAGGGCGCCGATCGCGCTCGCGCGCAGGAGCAACGCGGCGTTGTCCTCCAACTCCAGCGCCTGCAGCAGCAGTTGCGCGACCGCGATGGCGACGATGGCTCCGGTGACGATCAGCGCCGGCTCATGGACCGGGTCCACGCCGAAGACGAACCCCGCGACGATGGCCATCAAGAGTGCGCCTTGGAAGGCCACCAACCAATGCCAGGGCTGCGGTCCGCCGTCGCGAAACTTCGGGGTCGCCGCCCGGAACCCGTCCACGCTGCTGCCCGAGGCGAGGAAGGCGTGCGCCTTGTACAGCGAGTGAGCGACCAGGTGCAGCAGCGCCAGGCTGTAGAGCCCGAGACCCGCCTCCAGCAACATGAATCCCATCTGCGCGGAGGTCGACCAGGCCAACGAGACCTTGATGCTGGTCTGGGTCAACATCACGAGCGAGGCGACCGTCAGCGTCACCAAGCCGATCACTGCCAGGGCATCCATCGCCGGACTGGACAGCGACATGATCGGAGCCATCCGAATCACCAAGAAAGCGCCGGCGTTGACGATGCCCGCGTGCAGCAAGGCCGATACCGGGGTCGGCGCCTCCATCACCTGCAGGAGCCAGCCGTGAAAGGGGAACTGGGCGCACTTGAGCGCCGCGCTGAGCACGATCAGCCAGGCCGCCCCCTGCAGCGCCGCCGGCAGCGGACCCTCCAGCCCCTCCATGGCCGCATAGACCCCGGCAAACTCCAGCGTGTGCAGAGTCGACCCGATCAAGAGGACCGCGATCAGCAGGCTCGCATCGCCGATCCGGCTGAAGACGAACTTCTTGTGCGCCGCCATCACCGCGGCCGGGCGCTCCGGATAGAAGAGCAGCAGCCGATGCAGGCTCAGACTCGTCGCCATCCAGGCCAGCACGAACATCAGCAGGTTGCCCGCGACGATCAGGGTCAGGATCGACGCCAGGGTGAGCAGCAGCCACTTGTGGAAGTGCCCCTCGGCAGGGTCGCCGGCCATGTAGTTGCGCGCATAGGTCGAGACCAGCGCACCGACGAAGGAGACCAGCGTGAGCATGATCACCGTCACGGCGTTGACGTAGACCCCGATGGCGAAGGCGCCGCTGTCGAACGGCAGATCCACAGAGAACAAGGTCAGGGACTGCGCTTGCCCGAAGCCGTGCCCCGCCAACACCGCCAGGGCCAGCGCGAACGCGGTCCATGCCAGGACATTGGCGAGGCGCGCCATCAGCGGCCCCGAACGGTTCGCGACCCGACTCGGGACGGCCCCGGTGAGCCATAAGACGACCGGCGCGGCAACCGCCGCGGCGGTGACGAGCGTGAGTGCGGACGACATCGATGCCTCCCGGGCTTGCGCCCAGTGATTGGGTTCGAGGCGATCTTGGGGGCGAGTCGATGTCTTGAAAAATCTATCTTTTCGATCCGACCTATCGGCGATGCTCTAAGTGTGGCGGCTGGTGTTTCGCGTGAGCGTGCCAAAGAACCAGCGACCTGCATCGCCGGTCCACGGCATCCGGGCTCCTCGGCGTTGCTCGGCCGCCGCCGGGTCTGTCGCCGTGTGTGTCCCGACAGGCGCA
>NZ_DATITZ010000091.1:0-7632 GCF_035467215.1 Thiocapsa sp.
ATCTCGGCGAGCGCCGCTTCCTTGTCTTGGAGTGCGGCCTCCTTGGCTTTGCGCTCGGCCTCCGCCACTCGGAGCGCTGCCTTCTCGGCGGCGCGCCGCGCTTCGAGCTCCTGCGCGACGGCGCGCTGCACGCGCAGGGCCTCCTGGCGCGACTGATACCGGTGGTAATCGCGCTCCTTCTCGGAAAAGGCGTTCAGCGTGCTCATCGCGGACCTCATGATGGGGGGGCATCCAGGCGGGGAGCCGGGTCGGATCCAGGGTCTCCCCGTCCTTGAGAAATTTCAACCAGCGTTCGGCATCGCTTTGGACCGGCTCGACATCGAATTTACTCAGTTCATAGACGCGGATGCTACCGTGATCGACGAGCGAACGACTGCGGTCGTCACGCCACCGGTAGCGGTGGGCATACTCGGGCCGATCCCGAAACAGCGTCCCGTCGAGGATCCAGATGGCATAGACCGGCTGCAGCTCGCGATAGTCCGCGCCGCGTTGGAGTTGTAGGCTGAACAAATCCGCCCAGGCGCAGAGGATGCGCGACAGCGCTCGATGCCTGAAGGCATCGCATGCGGGGCGGATTGATTGTCTCGGGCCTGACTTGGCTGATGAGGAAAGGCATCCGTATAGAATAACCTTATCGTGTATTCTGCGGCCGACCCCAGGTCTCGCACCCGGAGGGCCGATGAGCATGGCCGCAGCACGCGACGATTTCGACAATCCTTGGACCTTGCCGCGATCGTGCGAGCGGCGCAGCGTCTTGCCGTCGATGGCGATGACCTCGCCGGGGATGACCTCGCGGATCGCCTCGACCCAGTCGCGAAAACAGGCCTCGAACGCCGCGCCTCCCGGGTCATCGACGGCGGGTGCCACTGCCTCCTGCATCGACACCCTCCGCCAGCCATCGCGCCCGCCTATCCCTCGGACGAAGACCCCGCCGCCGTTGGCGCGAGCGGCCGCCCGAAGGTCTGCTCGTAAAGCTCCGAGTAGGGCTTGAGCGTCTCGTAGACGTGGCCGGGCACGACGCGCGACTCGAACTTGGGGAACTTGCTGCGGACGTAGTTGAGGTTGCGCAGCAGCTTCATCTCGATGACCGCGCGGGCGAACTCCAGTCCCTTGGGTCCGCGGGTGCGCTGAAGCATGGCGACCAGCTTGCGGATCGGCATCGGCGGGCGTTTCTGTCCGGGGGGATGGCTCAGGCGCTCCATGTAGCGCGGCATTCCGCGGTTGCGGTCGCCGGACTCGGTCAGCTCGCCGATCTCCAGCTCCGGGCGGAGCATCTCGAAGAGCTCCTCGCCCGTGGGCGTGCGCACCATCACCCATTGCCAGCCGAGCGGGGCGCCCATGTAGCCGATGGTGATGTCGCTGAGTGTGTTGGCGTAGTCGAAGCAGGAGAGACAGGACGACGGGAAGATGCCGTGGAGTTTGTCCATCGGGAAGTCGATGTAGTTCAGGCGCTCGACGTGGCCGTCTTCGTGACGCATCCAGAGGCTGAAGTCCTGCATGAACTCGTGATGCACGACGGTCTCGGGCGATTTGGAGACCTGGGTCAGGAAATATTCGAGATCCGGATAGCTGACGTTGTCGCTGCAGGGGATGCCGATGACGTAGAGGCGCTCCAAACCCAGCTCGGCCTCGGCGGCGCGCAGTTGATGGACCTGGCAGCCGGTGCCCACGACGGCGAGACGCTTGATGCCTTGCTCTCGCACCGCGTCGATCAGGCTCAGCGCCGGGGAGAGACAAGGTTTGTTGCCGGCCGTCGCCAGGACCTCCCGGGGGGTACGCGCCAGCACGGGCTGCGCCTTGAAGCGCGTCCCGGGTGCGGCGGCGGTGGTGATAACGGCGTCGACCTTGTCCTGCTCGAGCAGGCGCGCGCCCAGGGTCGTGACCATCCCGCTCCATTGCGCATGGGGATTCGGACGTGCCATCCGGGCGGCGTACATGGCGCGATAGATCCCGAAGCGGCCTTCTTCGCCGGCTTGGCGGGTGCGACCGTGCAGACGCTGCTCGATTCCGGGGGTCTGGTTGCGCACGAAGGTGCAGGTCTGCGACATTAGCAGCTTGAGGCTGCTGTCGCAGAAGCCGCAGTCGCTACACAGACGCGGACGCCCCTTGAGCCGCTCGTCGCTGCTGAGCAACGAGATCTGGTCGAGTCCCTTCGAAGGACCTTCTTCCATCGGCGCAATGTCGGTGCTCGTCATGCGCTTGCCCCCCGGAGGTCGTGCCGGGGCTCATGAGCGGCAACGAGCGCCCCGCTCGTTGTCGGGCTCGTCAATGAAGGAACGGACATGCTTCGAATTCTCCTTAGGGTGTTGGCTGGTCTTGTTGTACTTGTCGTCTTGGCGGTCGTTGCCGGGCCTTTTCTGATCTCGGGGAAGCCGAGCGACGGGCTCGCCTCCAACGCCGAGGCGGCGTCGGCCGAAAGTCGTTTCGTCGGGATTCCGTTCGCGGGGACCGAGGGGCTTGCGGTCCATTATCTCGAGCAGTCGTCGCCGGTTTCGTCCCGGGCGCCGTCCGACGCAACGGCCTTCCTCCTGCTGCACGGCTTCACCTTCAACGCCTGGACCTGGCAGCCGGTGCTCGACGCCTTCGCTGCTCGGGGTCAGGCGGTCGCCTACGATCAGCTTCCGTACGGCCTCAGCGCCAAGCCGACCCGGGCCGACTGGGACGGTCCGAATCCCTACTCGAAGGAGGCCGCCATCACCCAGCTCTTTGCGGTGATGGATGCCCTCGGGCTGGAGCGCGCGGTCCTGGTCGGGAATTCCTCGGGCGGGACGCTCGCCCTGGAGGCGGCGTTGGCGCACCCCGAGCGGGTGTCGGCCCTGATCCTGGTGGCGCCCTGGGTCTACGCCACGCGTCCGACCCTGCCCGAGTGGTTGGCCAGTCTGCCGCAGATGCGTCGTCTGAGTCTATTGATCGCGCGCAAGTTGGGCGAAGATGGCGCCTTGATGGATCTGTCCTACGCCGATGCAAGCAAGATCGCGGAGGAGCGCCGTGCGCAGTTCGGGATTCACACCCGGATTGGGGGTTGGGATCTCGCTTGGGGCGAGCTGCTGGCCTTGTCGCTCTCGGCGCCGGTGACGGTGAGCGCGCATCTGGCGGATGTGACGATCCCTGTCCTGCTGGTCAGCGGGGAGACCGATCGGCTGGTGCCGATCGAGGACAGTCGGCGCGTGGCGGAGGCGCTGCCGGACGCGACCTTCGCCGTGATCGAGGGCTGCGGGCACGTCCCGCAGGAAGAATGTCCGCAGGCGTTCGAGGCCGTCGTCGGCGAGTGGCTGGATGCCCGAGGCTTGTAACGACCATTCCGAAGTCCGCCCGGAGCCGGTCTCCGACCCAGGCGCGCTCAAGCCGATGCCAAAAGAGCTCAAATCACGCTTGATTTGCGTAAAAACGCCTTCGCATTGACCGACTCCGCTTGACCTGACTGAAGTCGGGGCGCTAGGGTCGCGCCCCGTATCCTTCGGTCCACAACACACTGCAATCCAATCTCACTGCAACCAGGTTCGCCGCGTATGCCCATCCCGTTTCCGTTTTCCGCTGTCGTCGCCCAGGAGGAGATGAAGCGCTCCCTGTTGATTGCGGCCATCGATCCCTCGATCGGCGGCGTTCTCGTCTTCGGTGATCGCGGGACGGGTAAGTCCACGGCGATTCGTGGTCTCGCGGCGCTGCTGCCGAAGATGCGTGCGGTCGACTGCGTCTATAACTGCGATCCGGAGGCGGGCGAGGACGCGCTCTGCGCCGAGTGCCGAACCAAACGTGCCAAGGGTCCGCTCAAGAGCCGAATGGTGCCGGTGCCGGTGGTCGATCTGCCGCTCGGTGCGACCGAGGACCGCGTCATCGGTGCGTTGGATCTGGAACGCGCCCTGACCAAGGGCGAGAAGGCCTTCGAGCCCGGACTCTTGGCCCGTGCCCACCGTGGATTCCTTTACATCGACGAGGTCAATCTCCTGGAGGACCATCTCGTCGACTCGCTCCTCGACGTGGCCGCCTCAGGCGAGAACCTGGTCGAGCGCGAGGGTCTGAGTATTCGTCATCCCGCCCGCTTCGTGCTGGTCGGCTCGGGCAACCCGGAGGAGGGCGAGCTGCGCCCGCAGCTCCAGGATCGCTTCGGTCTGTCGGTCGAGGTGAAGACCCCGCAGGATCTGCCGACCCGCATGAAGGTCGTGCGTCTGCGCGACGAGTTCGAGCGCGACCCGCCTGCCTTCGTGCTGAAGTGGAAGCGGCAGGACAGCAAGGTTCGCAACCAGATCCAGAAGGCGCGTGATTTTCTGCCGACCGTCGAGGTCCCGGACGCGACCCTGGAGCAGGCGGGACGGCTCTGCATCAAGCTGGGTACCGACGGACTGCGCGGCGAGCTGACCCTCATCCGCGCCGCCCGCGCCTTTGCCGCACTCAAGGGCGATGCCGTGGTGCTGGACGAGCATCTGGTTCAGGTCGCCGCCTCCGCGCTGCGGCACCGCCTGCGCCGCGATCCTCTGGACGAGTCTGGCTCGACCAGTCGGGTAGAGCGTGCTGTCGGGGAGTTATTCGGGGAATGAGCAGTCCTGCGGCGATGCCCGAGTCGGAGCCCGAGCGTCCGCGCGGCGAGGCCGGGGTTTCGCGATGGGAGGATGCCGTGCTTGCGGCCGCCCTCATGTCCGTGGATCCGGTCGGGACCGGCGGAGTCGCGTTGCGCTCGCTCGCCGGCCCGGTGCGCGATCAGTGGCTGCAGATCATGCGCGACCTGCAGCCGCCCGGCACGCCGATGCGGCGTATCCCGCTGCATGTCTCGGACGGGCGTCTGCTCGGCGGTCTGGATCTGGCCGCGACACTGAGCGCCGGCCGACCGGTGGCCGAGCGCGGTCTGCTGGTCGAGGCCAACGGCGGGATCGTCGAGCTGGCGATGGCCGAGCGGATTGCCGCCGGTACCGCGGCGCGTCTGACCATGGCCTTCGATTCGGGCGAGGTGGTGCTCGAACGCGATGGCTTGGCGATGCGCTCGCCGGCGCGATTCGCCGTGGTCGCGCTGGACGAGGGCGTCGGCGACGACGAGGGGCTGCTCAACGCACTGCTCGACCGTTTGGCATTCCATCAAGACCTGACACATATTCGGGTTCACGAGGCGGTCGCCTGCGACTACGACGCCGACGAGATCCTCGCCGCGCGTGTCCTGCTTCCCGGGATTCAGGTCAGCGAGGCCCAGATCGAGGCACTCTGCAGCACCGCGCTGGCCTTGGGGATCCCCTCGCTTCGCGCCTCCATCTTTGCCGCCCGAGCGGCCTGCGCCGCCGCCGCGCTTGAAGGCCGCACCGAGGTCACCGACGAGGACTTGGCCGTCGCCGGCCGACTGGTGCTCGCCCCGCGTGCGACCATGCTGCCGCCGATGGAGCAGCCGCCCGACGAGCCGCCTCCGCCCGAGCCGGAAGAGCCGGATCAGGAGCAGGACAAGGGCGAGGATCAGCAGGAGCCCAAAGAGCTCGAAGATCAGGTGCTCGAAGCCGCCAAGGCGGCGATCCCGGCCGATCTGCTCGCGCAGCTCCAGCTCGGCAAGCTGCGGCGCTCGCGCGCCCGTGCCACCGGCAAGGCCGGTGCGGTCCAGAATGCACCCCTGCGCGGGCGCCCGGCCGGTGTCCTGCGCGGCGAGCCGCGGGCCGGTCTGCGTCTGAACGTGGTCGAGACATTGCGTGCCGCCGCACCTTGGCAGCGTCTGCGGCGCGAAGAGGTCGCGCGCTTCGGAGGCGAGTCCAACCGCATCGAGATCCGGCAGGACGACTTTCGCATCACCCGCTTCAAGCATCGCTCCGAGACCACGACCATCTTCGTCGTGGATGCCTCGGGGTCTTCGGCGCTGCATCGTCTGGCCGAAGCCAAGGGCGCGGTCGAGCTGCTCTTGGCGGACTGTTACGTGCGCCGCGACCGGGTCGCACTGGTCGCCTTCCGCGGTCAGTTCGCCGAGGTGCTGTTGCCGCCGACACGCTCGTTGGTCCGGGCCAAACGCTCGCTGGCCAGCCTGCCGGGCGGCGGCGGTACGCCGCTCGCATCCGGGATCGATCTGGGGATGATGCTGGCCGATTCGGTCAAGCGCCGGGGCGGCACGCCGATCCTCATCATCATGACCGACGGTCGCGCCAACGTGGCGCGCGACGGCACCGGCGGGCGGGCCCGGGCCAACGAAGATGCTCTCTCCGCGGCGCGCTTGGTGCGCTCGGTCGAGATCACCTCCTTGGTGATCGACACCTCGCCGCGTCCGCAGCAGCAGGGGCGCGATCTGGCCGTCGAGATGGGTGCGCGCTATCTGCCCTTGCCGCATGCCGACGCGACCTCGCTGTCCCATGCCGTGCGCGCAGCAGGATGAGCCCGGGAACGCGCTGATGCCCCCCAATGGCGCACAGCCCGGGATCGTCGAGTTGCACTCGACTCTTCGGAAGCGAGGCCGGAGCACAGCGTCGCATACCCCTCCACCGCCCCGCGATCGACTCATCCTTGCGGGCGTTGCATGATGGCCGATACGCCGCGCTGGGACATCGAAGGTCGCGACTGGCCCAATCGTGGGGCCAGCCGCTTCGTCGAGGCCGGCGGTCTGCGCTGGCACGTCCAGCAGATGGGCGCTGGTCCGACACTCCTCATGCTCCACGGCACGGGTGCCGCGACCCACTCCTGGCGCGCCTTTGCCCCCGCGCTCGCCGATCGCTTTACCGTCATTGCGCCCGATCTCCCAGGTCACGGGTTCACCGGCGCCTTGCCGTCGAAACGCATGTCATTGCCCGGCATGGCCGCGGCGGTTCACGCCCTTCTTCGCGAGCTCGACTGCACGCCCGATCTCGTTCTCGGGCACTCGGCGGGTGCGGCGATCCTGATCCGGATGACATTGGATGGCTTCATCCAACCGCGCGGCTTAGTCAGTCTAAACGGCGCACTGATGCCCTGGCGCGGACTCCCGGCACACATCTTTTCACCCGCCGCCAAGCTGATGGCCGCGAATGTCCTGGTCGCGCGTCTCTTCGCCCGGCGCGCCGCCGACCGGCGGGTGGTCGAGCGTTTGGTCGAGAGCACCGGCTCGGCCCTGGAGCCGGCCGGCGTCGACCTCTATCAGCGCCTGGTCCGTCATCCCTCGCATGTCGGCGCCAGCCTCGCCATGATGGCGAACTGGGATCTGGCCGCGCTTGCGCCCGACCTGAGCCGTCTAGAGCCACCGCTCTTTTTGGTCGTCGGCGAAGGCGACCTGACGGTGTCCCCGTCCGAGGCCCGCCGCGTGCGCGAGCGCCTTCCGAGCGCGGAGGTCATCTCGCTGCCGGGTCTCGGGCACCTCGCCCACGAGGAGCGTCCCGAAGAGGTTGCGGATCTGGTCAAAGGTCTCGCGGACAGTTGGGTCTCCCGGATTGAAGAACCTGTAGGTCTCGCGGACCGGTTGGGTCTCCCGGATTGAAGAACCTGTAGGATGGGTAGAGCGCAGCGAAACCCATCCACCAAACCGCCATGTTGCCGGGTTTTGGTCCAATGCACTTGGCGCGGGCTGGATCGGGTCAGAGGGGCCGAAGCCCCGTCTGCCCACAGAACCGTGCGTACGGGTCCGTACACGGCTCCTCACGTAAGGCGTATCCACCGATCGACGTCAAACCAATGCGGGAGCTGCCGGGAGGAGCGAGTCACCTGTCC
>NZ_DATITZ010000092.1:0-22994 GCF_035467215.1 Thiocapsa sp.
AATCCGCTGCGCCTGGACTATATCGAGCGCGCGGCGTGCGGGTTGGCGGGCAAGCGTGTCCTGGATGTGGGTTGCGGCGGCGGCATCCTCTCCGAGTCGATGGCGCTGCGCGGTGCGGAGGTGACCGGGATCGACATGGGCGCCATGCCGCTGCGTGTCGCCGAGCTTCACACCCTGGAGAGCGGCGTAGAGGTCAGCTATCGGCTTGTGCCGGTCGAGGTGCTCGCCGCGGAGCAGCCGGACAGCTTCGATCTGGTCACCTGCATGGAGATGCTCGAGCACGTCCCCAGCCCGGCCTCGATCGTCGATGCCTGCGCGCGACTGGTGCGCCCGGGCGGGACGGTGGTCTTCTCGACCATCAACCGCAATCCCAAATCCTATCTCTTCGCCATCCTGGGCGCCGAATATGTCACGGGTCTCCTACCCAGAGGCACGCACGACTACGCCCGCTTCATCCGCCCCTCCGAGCTGCATTCCTGGATCCGCCCGACCGATCTGCGCACCACCGACATGACGGGCATGACCTACAACCCGCTGACCCAAACCTATCGACTCGACCCGGATGATCTCGACGTCAACTATCTCGTGACCTGCGTGCGCGATTCCGATTGATGCAGGGCTCGCAAGCAGCGACCGAGTGGGCCTTCCCGAATCCCGGGACCCCGCCCGGATCGTCCGCGTATTACAGCGTGCGCTTTGCACCGCCCGGGTTGCGCGATGATCTGGCCGCACTGCTCGGCTGGCGTCATCTGGTGCGATCGGTCGTCGATGAGGTTTCGGACCAAGGGGTGGCCGCACGCAAGCTCGCATGGTGGAACGACGAGCTCGAGCGCATCTTCGCCGGCACGGGTCGGCATCCGCTGGGGGTGCCGCTGGGTCAGCTGATCGCGCGGGCCGAGCTGTCGCGACAACCCTTCGTCGACATTGCCATGGGGACGGAAGCGATCCTGGCCGATCGGCGTGTGCGGGACGTCGCCGCCCTTGCGGCCCTGGCCGACCTGGATCTCGGAGCGCTCCTCGAGCTATTTGCGCGCGCGCACGGCGAATCAACGCCGACCCGCCTAGCCGCTGCCCGACGCGCCGGGAGCTATTGCAGCCTGGTCGAGCTCGTGCGGGACAGCGGTCGCCTGCTGCGACAGGACCGCTGCGGCTTCCTTCCCGAAGACCGACTGGATCGTCACGGCGTAAGTCATGCCGATCAACGGCCGACCGAGATCCGCAAGCACTTGGCCCCACTGCTCGCCGATCTCGCCGAGGATCTGAATCGCCATCGCGCCGACCTGAGCCATCACCTGCCCCGGCTGCCCGCCGTCGTGCGGATCCGCGTCCGCCTCGCGGATCGCCTTATCGCCGAGATCGCGGCCAGCGGTTTTCAGGTCGCCGATCAGCGGATTGCCCTGACCCCGATCCGAAAGCTCTGGAACGCCTGGCGCGAGAGTCGGCGCGGAGCACTCGACTAAACCGCGCCCGGCGCGGCATGCGATGTTTTTGGATGGGATCGGACCCCTTGGACCTGATACCCGCTGGAGGATGCGCGGTTTAAAAGATTAAAAAATAGATCATTTTAAACCGCGTCTTCGCCAAGGGTTGTGGATGCCTCAAACGTCGAGCTCACGCGAAAATCGGCATATCGCTCCGGACGCGGTTTAATCCGCAATGCCGCTGCGTGCAATCGCGGCGATAATTTCGAATTATGACAACCGAGCAAGAGGCATTTCAAGCAATGGACCAAGGACAATCCGACGCCGATCGACTGGACGGGCGTGTGATTCTGGTGACCGGCGCCGCCGAGGGGATCGGACGCGCCGTCGCGCTCGGCTGCGCCGCCGCCGGGGCGACCGTCGTCCTGTCGCAATCCAACGAGTCGGACCTCACCGACGTCTACGACCAAATCGAGGCCGACGGCGGGCCGGAGCCGGCGATCCTGCCGTTGAACCCGGAGACCGCGACCGAGGACGATTTCCTCGCCGCCGCCAATGTCCTCGGCGACACCTTCCGCCGTCTCGACGGACTCGCCCATTGCGCCTCCTATGCGCCCTTTCTGAGCCGCATCGACGACTATGACGCGAGCGAATGGGATCGCGTGATCCGCATCAATCTCACCACGCCCTTTCTGTTGACCCAGGTCTGCATGCCGTTGCTTCGGGCCTCCGAAGACGCCTCCGTCATCTTTACCTCGGACCGCGTCGGCCGTCAGGGGCTAGCCTACTGGGGCGCTTACGCGGCGGCCAAGTTCGGCATCGAAGGGCTCATGCAGGTCCTCGCCGCGGAGATGCGCGAGAACGGGAAGATCCGGGTCAACAGCATCGACCCGGGCGTGGTGCGGACCGCCTTGCGCGCCCGTCTTTATCCAGGCGAGAACGCGCTGAACAACCCCTTGCCCGAGACCATCGCCGGCGTCTACGTCCGCCTTCTCGGCCCGGCCGGACGGGGAACCAACGGCGCGGCGCTTCAGGCGCAAGACCCGGCTTGATCGCCCGAGCCGGATCCCAGCCGATACGTAAGCCATGACCCCCGACCTCGACCAGGCGCTCGACCAAGCGCTCGATCAGCAGCGGGCCGCAGGGCTCTATCGGTGCCGTCGCGTGCAGGAGCGCCCGCAGCAGCCGGAGGCGATCGTGGACGGCCGCCCAATGTTTAGCTTCTGCAGCAACGACTACCTGGGGCTCGCCAATCACCCCTAGGTTATCGCGGCACTGCGACAAGGGGCGGAGCGTTGGGGCGTCGGCAGCGGCGCCGCCCATCTGGTCAACGGACACAGCGCCGCCCATCATGCCTTGGAAGAGGAGCTGGCCGACTTCACCGGTCGACCCCGTGCGCTCCTCTTCTCGACCGGCTACATGGCCAACCTCGGAATCATCTCGGCCCTGACCGGCCGGGGCGACACACTCTGGCAGGACCGACTCAACCACGCCTCCCTGCTCGACGGCGTCCTCCTCTCGCGCGCAACGCTGCGCCGTTATCCGCACGCCGATTCGGCCGAGCTCGCCCGTCTCATCGGCGCTCGAGACGCGCGCATGATCGCCAGCGACGGCGTCTTCAGCATGGACGGCGATCTTGCTCCCTTGCCTGCGCTCGCCCTGATCGCACGCCGCTCGGGTGCCTGGCTCTTGGTCGACGATGCCCACGGGCTCGGGGTGCTCGGGCGCGAAGGACGCGGAACACTCGATCATTTCCGGCTCGACTCCGAGGAGGTGCCGATCCTGATGGGCACCCTGGGCAAGGCGTTCGGCACCTTCGGCGCCTTCGTGGCCGGATCGGATGCCCTGATCGAGACCCTGATCCAGCGTGCGCGAAGCTACATCTACACCACGGCCACGCCCCCGGCCGTGGCCGAGGCGACGCGCACGAGCCTCGCACTCGCTCGCCGCGAGGACTGGCGACGCGAGCACCTGCAAGCCCTGATCGCCCGATTCCGGACGGGTGCGAACCAGCTCGGCCTGCCGTTGTCCGAATCGCCGACGCCCATCCAGCCGCTGATCGCGGGGAGCAGTCATCAGGCGCTCGCCTGGGCGGCGGAGCTGGAAGCCCGCGGGATCCTCGTCGGCGCCATCCGTCCGCCGACCGTCCCCGAGGGCAGCGCACGTCTGCGGGTCTGTCTGTCGGCCGCCCACACAGAGACCATGGTCGATCGCCTGCTCGACGCACTCGCAGCCCTACGCCCCGCGGCGCCGAGTGCATCACCCGGCGCATAACCCGGAACGCAAGCCGCGCGAACCCGGAGGTCGGACGAGCGGAGCGAAGTCCGACATTCAGCCTCGCGGAGGAACGCCGGCGCCGCGCTTCCGTCCCCGCCGAGCCAATCGGTTAGAATCGAGCGCCGAGCCGCGCGATCCCGACAAGCCAGACGCGCAACCCCTACTTTCGGACGGACGACCAAGCACCGAATGACCGACCCGACACACGCACAGCACACCGACCGCCACCTGGTTCTGCTCCACGGCTGGGGGATGAACAGTGCCGTCTGGGACGATCTCGCCGGCGATCTCCCGCCTGGCGTCATCCCCTGCCCCATCGATCTGCCCGGCCACGGCGACCGCCCCTTCTCGCCGCCGCTCGGCGACCTCTGGTCCTGGGCCGATACCTGTTTGGATGCCGCCCCGGAGCGCGCGACTTGGCTCGGCTGGTCGCTCGGCGGTTTGGTCGCCCTGGCCGCCGCGGTGCGTGCACCCAAGCGGGTCGAAGGCCTGATCCTCATGACCGGCACGCCGCGTTTCGTGCGTGCGGCGGACTGGATGCCGGCGATGCTGCCCGAGACGCTCGACCAGTTCCATGCCGGCCTGCTCGCCGATCCCGCCGAGATACTCGCGCGCTTCCTCGCGCTCCAGGTGCGCGGCAGCGACGACGCGCGCGAGACCCTGCGCAGCCTGCGCCGACGCCTCGCCGAACGGCCGCAGCCGAACCCGGATGCGCTCTCGATCGGCCTGAACATCCTGCGCGACGAAGACATGCGCGGCCGGCTCCCGGACATTCGCTGCCCGACGCTTTGGATCTTCGGCACCCATGACGCCCTCGTCCCCCCGGCCGTGGCGGAGCGTGTTGAGATCCTGATGCCGGGTGCGCTCACCGCGGTCGTCCGGGGTGCCGCCCACGCGCCGCATCTCTCGCACCCGGATCAAACCGGCGAGATCGTTCGGAACTTCCTGGCTCGTATGGAAGATCCCGGGGCAGGCCCGAGCGAGGGTCCGACCACGCCATGAACCCGATCGACCCACCCATCGACCAGAGGATCGACAAAGGCCGAGCCCGGCGCAATTTCGAGCAGGCCGCCGAGCGCTACGACAGTGTCGCCGTGCTCCAGCGCGAGATCGCCGACCGGCTGCTGGAACGCCTCGATTACGTGCGTCTCGAGCCCGAGCGCGTACTCGACCTCGGGGCCGGCACAGGCTACGCCGTCGATGCACTGCATCGGCGTTACCGCAAGGCGCGGGTCATCGCACTGGACTTCGCGCACGGCATGCTGCTGCAGGCGCGTCGGCGCGGCCGCTGGCTCAGGCGTCCGCTCTGCCTCTGCGCGGATGCCGAATCGCTTCCGCTTGCCGACGGCGCGGTCGATCTCATCGTCTCGAACGCGACCTTTCAGTGGTGCAACGGCCTGGATCGGACCTTCGCCGAATGTCTGCGTGTCCTGCGTCCGGGCGGGTTGCTGATGTTCACCACCTTCGGACCCGACACCTTGAAGGAGCTGCGCCACGCCTGGGCAAGTGTCGACGGCGCCTCGCATGTGAGCCCCTTCCTCGATATGCACGACGTCGGCGACGCCCTGGTGCGCGCCCGCTTTGCCGATCCGGTGATGGACACCGAGCGGATGACCCTGACCTACCCCGCCGTGCGCGAGCTGATGCAGGATCTCAAGATCCTGGGCGCGGGCAACGCCACCGCCGATCGACCGCGTGGTCTCACCGGACGTGCCCGGCTGGCGGCCTTGGATGCGGCCTACGAGATCCACCGCAGCGACGGCCGGCTACCGGCCAGCTACGAGGTCGTCTACGGCCACGCCTGGGTGCCGGAGCAGAAACCGGCGCAGGGCGGCATCGCCGTCCCGGTAAGCGCCATCGGACGCCGAAATCGTGTGAACTTGCCCGCTGATCGTGCCGTCGAGACCGGGGGTTAAATCGCGCCGGTTCCGGCGGTCGTCACGCCTGCCGCGGCCGATCGCATCCAAAAACATCGCATACCGCGCGGGGCGCGGTTTAAGGGAGGATCGCATCGCCATGCACGGGCTCTTCGTAACGGGAACGGATACCGGCTGCGGCAAGACCGAGATCAGTCTCGGGCTGATGGCCGCGATGCAGGCGACGGGACCGAGCGTGCTCGGGATGAAGCCGGTCGCCTCCGGTTGCGCGCGCGGTCCCGACGGATTGCGCAACGACGACGCCGTGCGCCTGCGCGCGCAAGGCAGCTCCGAGGCGCCTTACGGCCTGGTCAATCCGTACGCCTTCGCCCCCCCGATCGCGCCGCACATCGCCGCCGGAGAGGCCGGCGTCGAGATCCGTCTTCCGACCATCGAGCAGGCATATCGAACACTCGCCGGGGAGGCCGATCAGGTCATCGTCGAGGGCGTCGGCGGCTGGCGTGTGCCGTTGGGGCCGAAGCTCTTCCTCAGCGACATCCCCCGGGCGCTCGGGCTGCCTGTGATCCTGGTGGTCGGCCTGAAGCTCGGCTGCATCAATCACGCCCTGCTGACGGTCGAGAGTATCCAGAGCACGGGCGGCGTCCTGGTTGGCTGGGTCGCCAATCAGGTCGACCCGACGATGCTGTCTCGCGACGCCAACCTCGCTACCCTCGCGGCCCTGATCGATGCGCCTTGTCTGGGCGTCTTGCCCTGGCTCGAAGCGCCGACCCCGAGCGAGCTGGCGGGATACCTTCATCCCGAGCTGATCGATCTGCAGCCGCGACATGCCGCCAAACTCGCCACGACGAAGACTCGGACCGAGGCGCGGGCGCAAACCGGGGCACGGGCGGCGAAGCGACGCGCATAGACAGGCGTTGTCGGCTATTCTTGGGCCTCGATATCTTGCGTCCTCCTTACTCACGTTGGATCCGGAATGATCGCACTTTCGATGCCGTCTAAAAAAAGCCGCAATCGCACCCCGCCGAAGATCCTTGCCACGCTTACGCTTGCGCTCGCCGCTGTCCTGGCGATGCCGATGGCGCTTGCGGATCCGGTGGCCCAAGTTAGGGCACTTCCGCAGGCGAGCCTGCTCGTTCAAGAGAAGGGGCGCGACCTGATCGCGACCCGCGCCGATACGCCGCGCATCCCGGCCTCGACCATGAAGGTGCTGACTGCATTCGCCGCGCTCGAGACCTGGGGACGCAACCATCGCTTCGAGACCGACTTCTATACCGACGACGCAGGCTGGCTCTGGGTCAAAGGCTATGCCGATCCCTATCTGGTCTCCGAGGAGCTCGACAAGGTCGTGAGCACACTCGCAACCAAAGGCCCGCGCCGGGTCACCGGCATCGGTCTGGACGACAGCTTCTTCAGCCCGGATGTCGAGATCGCCGGACGCTCCTCGACCGACAACCCCTACGACGCGCCCGTCACCGCCTTGGCGGCCAACTTCAACACCGTGAACCTGATTCGCACCGGGGACAGTATCAAGAGTGCTGAACCACAAACCCCGCTGACCGACTCGGCTCGGCGCTTCGGCATGGCCGGCGCCGCGGGCAAGCAGCGCGTGAATCTGCGCGAGCGCGACAAGGCCCTGCGCTATTTCGGCGAGCTGCTCGCCGCCAAACTCGAAGGCGCCGGCATCCAGGTCGGCGAGCAGCAACGCATCGGGCCGATGCCGCGCGATGCCGAGCGCATCTACCGCCACGCCAACAGTCGCACCCTCGCGGAGATGGTGTCGCCGATGCTGAAGTATTCGAACAATTTCATCGCCAATGCGCTCTTCCTGCGACTGGCCGATCCGAAAGGCACGGGGCAGGTCACCATGACCGGCGCGAAGCGCGCCATGACCGACTTCTCGCGTGAGCGCTTCGCGTGGCGCGACTTCACGATCGACGATGGCGCCGGTCTCTCGCGCGCCAATCGGCTCAGCGCCAGGCAGCTCGTGGAGCTGCTCGACGCCTTCGAGCCTTATCGTGATCTCATGCCCCAACAGGACGGGAACCCCGCCGTTCGTGCCAAGACCGGCACCTTGCGCGGCGTCAGCACCTACGCCGGCTATGTCCGCCGCAGCGGGAGCTGGGAACCCTTCGCCCTGATGATCAACGAGCCGGTCGACGGCGCCGTCCGACAACGCGTCGCCGGCAGCTTGGCACGTTGAGCGTTCGCCCTCGCCCACATCATCCCTTCGACCCTCGGGAGCACACCGTGGATTGTTCGACAGCTGCGACTGCGCCCCGGCGCCGAACGGGCGCGATCGTGGCCTCGGCGTTCATCGCGCTGTTCGCGACGGGTTGCGCGGTCATGCCCGATGCGGACCGCGGGGCGGGACTGCCGACCGCGATCGCGGGCGCCCCGGCCCTCGGCACTGCGTCGGGTTTCCCGTCGCTCGCACCCTTGATGCGCCGGGTGACGCCTGCGGTGGTCAATATCTCGGTCAAGTCCGAGGTCGCGATGGAAGACCACCCCTTCCTGCGCGATCCGGAGTTCCGCGCCTTCCTTGATCGCTTCGGTCTGCCCGCGCCCGAGGAGGCGGAGATCGAGCAACGCTCGAGCGTCGGCTCCGGGATCATCGTCGATGCCGCCCGCGGCTATGTGATGACGAACGACCATCTATTGCGCAACGCGACCGAGATCCAGGTCACGCTCAAGGACAGGCGCACATTTCGCGCGCGGCGACTGGGTTCGGATGCCGCATCCGACGTCGCCATCCTGGAGATTCCGCCGGTGCACGTGCGGCCGCTCAAGCTCGGGGACTCCAATCGACTGGAGGTCGGCGACTTCGTCATTGCCATCGGCAATCCGTTCGGTTTGGGCCAAACCGTCACCTCGGGCATCGTGAGCGCCGTCGGGCGCAGCGGAATCGCCGGCAACCGGCTCGGCGAGCTCATCCAGACCGACGCCTCCATCAATCCGGGCAACTCGGGCGGCCCCTTGATCAACCTCGCCGGCGAGGTCGTCGGCATCAACAGCGCCCTCATCGGCCCGAGCGGGGGCAATGTCGGGATCGGTTTCGCAGTGCCGAGCAACCGCGCCCGAGTCGCCTTGGACAATGTCGTTCGCGGGCGATGAGGCTGCGGCTTTGCCGTTAAACCGCGTCCAGAGCGAGATGCACACTTTCGAGTGAGCTCGACGTTTGGCGCATCCACGGCGCTTGGAATTACTTCCGAGGGCTCAGTCTCCACCCTCACCATAATAATTACCGATATAGTTCTCGAATTTAGTGTATTTGCCGAGAAAGGTCAGCCGGGTCGTCCCGATGGGTCCGTTGCGCTGCTTGGCGATGATGATCTCGGCGACACCCTTGTCCTTGGTGTCTTCGTGATAGACCTCGTCGCGGTAGATGAAGACGATGAGGTCTGCATCCTGCTCGATTGCTCCAGATTCCCTCAGATCCGACATCACCGGCCTTTTATTCGGCCGCTGCTCGAGACTGCGGTTGAGCTGCGAGAGTGCGATGACCGGGACGTTGAGCTCCTTGGCGAGTGCCTTGAGCGAGCGGGAGATGGCGGAGATCTCGGTCGCTCGATTCTCGCCGACACCGGGGGCCTGCATGAGCTGGATGTAGTCCAGCACGATCAGACCCAGGTCGTCCTGATCGCGTTTCAGCCGCCGCGCACGCGCCCGGACCTCGGTCGGCGAGAGGGCCGGCGTATCGTCGATGAACATGGATGCGCCGGCGAGGATGTTGACCGCCGAGGTCAGGCGCGGCCACTCGTCGTCCTCCAGCCGCCCGGTGCGCACACGATGCTGGTCGATGCGCCCGAGCGAGGACATCATGCGCATCGCCAGCGAATCGCCGGGCATCTCCATACTGAAGACCGCCACCGGGCGTTTGGATTGGATGGCCACGTGCTCGGCCATGTTCATGGCGAAGCTCGTTTTTCCCATCGACGGGCGTCCCGCCACGATGATGAGGTCCGCGGGCTGCAACCCCGAGGTCATCATGTCGAAGTCGGTGAAGCCGGTCGCCAGGCCCGTGATGGGCTCGTCGCGCTGATAGAGTGCGTCGATGCGCTCGACCGCACGGCCGAGCAGGGTCTTGATCGGCTGGAACCCGCCGCCGCCGCGCGCCTCTTGCTCGGCGATCTCGAAGACGCGTCGCTCGGCCGCATCGAGCAGCTCGGAGGCGTCCCGGCCCATCGGGTTGTAGCCGCTATCGGCGATGTCGGTGCCGGCGGCGATCATCTGGCGCAATACCGAGGTCTGGCGGACGATCTTGGCGTAAGCCTTGATGTTGGCCGCGCTCGGGGTCTCGTTGATGATGCTTCCGAGATACGCCAAGCCACCCGCGCCTTCCAGCTGCTCGGTGCGCTCGAGGGTCTCGGCGAGGGTCACGACGTCGAAGGGCTGGTCCGCAGCGGCGAGCTTGGCGATGGCCTGGAAGATCAGGCGGTGCTCGCGTCGATAGAGGTCACGCTCGGTGACCATGTCGGCGATGCGATCCCAGGTGCTGTTGTCCAGCATCAGACCACCGAGCAGGGATTGCTCGGCATGGATGTTGTGCGGCGGGATGCGGAGCTCGTCGAAGTCCGCGCCCGGAGGGCCTTGGGAATCCGAGTCGAACATAGATCACCCCCGGCCCGAATGACTCACGCAGAAGAGTGTGTCGCGCCAGACCTTAGAGTCGAGTCGCGTGACGTGCCCGGTGGGTCCGAGCGAGGCTCACCCCGAATCCGGCGGACGTGCGCCGCCGGACGATGAGGAGACGGGCGTATCAGTCCTCGGGAACGACGTCGACCTTGATGACGGCATCGACCTCGGGGTGCAGGTGCAGGGTCACCTCGTACTCGCCGGCGGCGCGGAAAGGACCGCCCGAGAGCTTGATCTCCTGCTTGGTCAGCGCGAACCCGGCGGCGGTCACCGCATCGGCGATATCGCCGGTGCCGACCGAGCCGAACAGCCGTCCCTGCTCGCCGGCACGGCGGGCGATCGTCACACTCATCCCTTCGAGACGATCGCGGCGGGCACGGGCCTCGGCCAATTGCTCCTCTGCGACCTGCTCGAGCTCGGCGCGCCGAGCCTCGAAGGCTTCGAGGTTGGCGTCGGTGGCCGACATGGCAAACCCGGACGGGATCAAATAATTCCGGCCGTAGCCCGAACGGACACTAACCTTGTCGCCGAGCGCACCGAGGCGACCGACATTCTTCAGCAGGATGACTTCCACGTGTGTATTCCTCTCAAAAGTTCGTCGAGATCAGGGTCATGCACCCTTGGTCGTCGGGTGATCCCCCGGAACGGGCGGAGCATGAGCCCGAACCTGATCCGTTCCTTCCAGGTCTTTTCGGCCAAAGGGTCTCGGTCTATCCGGGCGGATCAGACCGCCGGCCCGCTCGGACCCGAGCCCGGGGGAGGTGCCGCTGGAGCAACCCGGGATCGGATGTCGGCCCAGATATCCACCAAACCGATACAGGCGATCAGGAGTAGGGTCTGCGGCATGAAGAAGATCACCGCGGCATAGAGCCCGACCAACCACGCCTGCCGTGCCTGCTTGAGCGCACGCACCTGATGGGCCACCGCGAGCCCCTGAAACAGGAGTAGTACGCCCGGCACCAACAACAGATTTGCCGTCAGGCTCGCACCCTCTCCGAAGGGAAGAAGCGCCAACAGCAACAGAACGAGGACCCCGAACGCACGGCCCAACCGCAGCTCCCGAAACTCCTCGCCGAAGCCGCCCGGGTTGTAAAGCAGCGCCTGCCACCAGCGTGCGATAAAGAGCCCGAACAGCAACTGCGTGACCAAGGCCGCGGCAAATGCACCGGTCATCCAACCCGCAAGCTCGGCGAACACGGCGGCACTCGCCGGGTCGTCCAGCACGCCGTCCTTCACCAGCGCATCCCGGAACGGCTCGAGGATCTTGAGCCAGGTCTCGCTCGGGTCACCCATCAGGGCGTAGGCCGAGAGCATCAGAAGGATGCCCAAGGCACCGGCCGTCTGAAGCGTCAACGCCAAAGAGCGGCTATATCGCAGCAGCAGCGCCAGGGCCAGAATCGGCACCCAGAGCATCAGCAGCACGCCGAGCGCCGGCAAAGGCGAGCCCAACGCCAACCAGGCGATGGCTCCCATACCGAGGGTCGCCACTGCGCTCACGAACAGTCCGTAGACGGGACCGCCGCGCAGGGCAACCAAACCGATCGAGCCGGCGCTGAGCAAGCCCAACGGCGGAACCAGGATCGACAACAAGGCCGTGACGGCGGCGACCAGTGCCGCCTGCGACGGGCCGCGCATAACGAAGGCCGCAAGCGCCTTCATGCCGGCGGCTCAGTGGCCGTCGGTATAAGGGAGCAGCGCCAGATAACGGGCGCGCTTGACCGCTTGGGCCAACTGACGCTGATATTTTGCCGAGGTCCCGGTGATTCGGCTCGGGACGATCTTCCCGGACTCGCTGACGTAGGCCTTCAGCAGGTTGAGATCCTTGTAGTCGATCTCGGTCATGCCTTCGGCGGTAAAGCGGCAGTAGCGCTTACGACGGAAAAAACGTGAGTTGCTGGATTCCATGGCTGGCTTCTCGTCTTAATCGCTCTGGGAGTCGCTGTCGGCGTTGCTGCTGCGCGGGGAATCTTCCCGGCGGCTGCTGCCCTCGGGTGCATCCGAACGCTCGCGCTCTTCGCCGGTCTTCACCAGGGGAGAAGGCTCGGTCACGGCATCGTCGCGGCGAACGATGAGGTTGCGCAGGACCGCGTCGTTGAACCGGAAGGCACTTTCGAGCTCGTCGATGGCCTCCTGATCGCACTCGACGTTCATCAGGACGTAGTGCGCCTTGTGCACCTTGTTGATCGGGTACGCCAGCGGGCGACGACCCCAATCCTCCATGCGGTGGACAATGCCGCCACGCTTTTGCAGATTCGTCTGGTAGCGCTCGATCATGCTCGCCACCTGCTCGCTCTGGCTCGGATGAACCATGAAGACTACTTCGTAATGTCGCATTGAAGCTCCTTTCGGATTGACAGCCTCCCGAGGCGGCAAGATGGCCGAACCGGTGAGACAAGGAGTTCCCCGGATTGCAGGGAATCGCGCATTATACGGAGTCCGGCCGACAGGTCAAAGGTTTGCGAACGACGGCGCCACGACCGCAAGCTCTCCGGTGCGCTCAGGCGGCGCCGACGAGCTCCGACTCGATGAGACCCTTGAGATTGCGGATCACGCGCTCCGCGCCGTCCTGAGCCGCGATCCGGATCAGCTTCTCGAAGGGGCGAAGCGGCAGTCCAAGTTGTGCAATCTCGAAGATGAAGGTGAGATGTGTATGCTCGCCGAGCGGCTCGAACCGATACTCGATGAGGTAGGGATCGGTCGTCCCCCTGAAGGAGACGCGGCGACCCGGCTCGAGCGCGACGACGCGAAACCGACTGTCGGTGCGTCGTCCCTGATCGACGCGAATCTGGCGGCCGATCCAGCCGACCCGGATCGGACCCTGCGTCACCGCCTGAAGACTCTGCACCTCGGGCGACCAGCGCGGGTAGTTGCGGAGGAAATCCTCCACCACGAACCCGAAGACCTGCTCGGGCGGGAGACGAATCAGTGTCTGTGCTTGGGTTTTGACCATGGGTGATAACGTCCCCCGACGCGCGCTGTGAACGAGGCAAGCAGGATCGAACACGGATCTTCGCAGAGAATGGGGCCTTGCGTAACTGTCCAAACCCGAGATTCGCCGAGGCCCCGAGATTGAATCCTACCTCAACCGAGAGAAACGGCGCGCTCGACGGCATTCGCGGTCTCGCAATCCTCTGGGTGTTCGCGTTCCACGCCAACGCTTTGTTGGTTGGCTCGCCATCCGGCACGCCGCTTGGCTGGGGTCAATCGCTAGCCGAAAAAGGCATGCTCGGCGTGCAGCTCTTCTTCGTGCTGAGCGGCTTTCTGCTGGCGCGACCCTGGATGCAGGCGGCCGAGGCGGGCACGCCCTACCCGGGCGTCCGGCGCTTCTTCGCCCGCCGAGCTCGACGGATCATTCCGACCTACTGGGTCCATCTCGCCCTCTTGTTCGGGCTGATTCTGCCGATCCTCCACGGCGGCTACATGATCCTGCGGACCGATGTCGGACAGGCCAACCTTTGGCTGCACATCCCCTTGCTGCACTTTCTGCACCCGGGAAGCTCCAGCTCGCTCGGCCTCAACATGGCCCTCTGGAGCCTGAGCATCGAGGCCCAATTCTATCTGCTCCTGCCGGTGCTGGCCCCCTTGTTCGTCCGCAACCGGTTCTTGGTCGCACTCCCGACAGCCCTGCTGGTCGCTCTGCTGTGGAAAACCTACGCGCCCGGATGGCTGATGGAGTCGGTCTATTTGAACGTTTCACCGTCCCGATTGATCTTCTTCGACCCTGTCTCCGGCCGCCCCGGTCCCTTCCCGTCCGAGATGATGCGGTTCTTTCTGGAGCGACAATTGCCGGGCGAGATCATTGCCTTTGCACTCGGGATGGCGGCGGCCAATCTCTACACACGACTGCGCTCGGGCGAGCCGGCCGCGCAACCGCTGCGCTCCCTCGACATGGCCGCACTTGCCTTCCTGGTGCTTGCGACGCCGACGCTGATCCACCTCTCCTTCGGCGAGATCTTGACGGGGGTTGGATGGCGGCTTTTGGGAATGCCGCTCTTCCTCGTCGGCTGCACCCTACTCGTACTCGCCGCAGCACTTCGGACCCCGTTGATCGACCGGATCTTCGCAAGCCCGGTCCTGGTGCCGATCGGCGTGATCAGCTACAGCCTCTTTCTGTGGCACGAGCCCGTGTTGCGGCTCGTCGCGGCCGCCCGCCTGCTGCCGAACGCGTGCGACGGCGCACCCTGCCGAATCGCATTGGCGTTGGGACTCTCCCTGCTCGTCGCGGCGGCTTCATATTTCCTGATCGAGCGACGCCGGTGACCGCGGGTGTAGAGTGTTGGGGCATACATTGCGGCATTGATTCTTCCGTAATCCTAAACCGCGCCGGCTCCGAGGTTCGTGGATTCAGTCCCAAGTCGATCCAAACCGAAACAACGCATATCACACTCTGCGCGGTTCAGTCCCCCAGCAACAAGCGCTTCGCCTCGTTGATCTTCGCGGCCAGATAGTCCGACCCGCCGCGATCGGGATGCAGACGCTGCATGAGCCGCCGATGGGCTGCGCGGACTGCGTCGGCATCGGCGTCCGGCTCCAACCCGAGGATTGCCCAGGCTTCGGTCTTGGTCAGACGCTCGCCGTGCGGCGGCGCGCGACCGGGACGGCCGCTTCCCTCGTCGCTTGCGCGCCAGTCGGCCTCGCGCTCGCGGTCGAGATAAGCCTCCAGCACAGCAGCCGATTGGGCATCGGCGTCGCGATAGAACTCGAGGATGCGGATCAGCTCGTCGAGCGTGAGATCCGACAGCCGGCGATCCTTGAAGGGACCTTCGAGGACTTCGCCGTCCATCGTCCCGGTCGCATGATCGAGGCGCATCTCGAGGAACTTCGTGCGAATACTCGATGCCCGGGAGCCGCTTCCTGCACCGGCTCCGCCGGGTCCGGCCAAGCCCCCCAGGCCGAGACTGCGCAGCACCTGCTGGATGGCGGGGAAGAGCCGCACGACGGCGGCCGCGCGCAGCACCAGCGGGATTGCCGCGCCGATGGCGGCAAAGATGGGACTCAGCCGTCCGGTCGCCGCGGCCAGGACCAAGACACCGATGACGCCCCAGAATGCGGCCTTGCGTAGCACCTGGCTGACCCGGTGCGCCGGGGTCGCACGAAACCAGTAGAGAAACCACAACACTACGCCCAGGATTCCGAGCAGGATCAGCAAACGCGCCATGCGAACCTCAGGTCCCTTTCTTCGTCATTTGGTGGGTCAATTGAAGGACGGCGCCCCCGTGGGTCTCGCCGTAGTGCGTCAGCGCCGCCCGACCGCCGGCGGCATAGACGGCCACCGCGGCAAGCAGATCGTGAAGCATCCGGGGGCTGCCGGAATCGAACGGACACCAGGCACCGCCGCTCAAGCGAGCAATCTCGCGGAAGCTCCGCTCCGTCGCCGGATCGCGACCTTCCTGGAAGACGAACGCCGGTACGCCGGAGAGCCCGAGCCGTCCGGCCAGATCGGCAAGACGATCGCGGCTCTCCTCCATGCAGTCGCCGACGAACACCAGCGCATCGACGCGCCCTTTCTTGACCTCGTCCAAGGCATGTTGCAGGACACGACCGATCTGGGTCAGACCGGCCTCGCAGAAGACCCCGTTCATGCGCTTGAGCAGCGCATCCGAGTCCTGGAGCCAAGGCGAGGCCGAGAAATCCCGGAAGCCGCGATAGTAGCAAAGCTGCACCTCGAGCCCGCCCAGGTCGCGCGTCTCGATAAACATGCCGGACTGGATCTGCGCCGCGCGATCCCAGGTCGGCTCGCGGCTCGCCGTCGCGTCCATCGCGAAGATGAGCCGCCCGCGCGCGCCGGGCGGACCGACGCGCGGTGTCGCAGCGACCTGGCGCAGGAAGGCGCTCACATCGGTCGCATCGGCGGGTGATTCGAGATCGGTTCGTTTCGAGGTCATCTCAGATCGTTTCCGTCGTCATGGCCGCGGCGACATCGGCTCGAGCGCCGCGGATCCGGAGCGTTCGACCGGCGCGTGGGGCAAGCATTCCCGCGGGGGTGGCGGTTCGGCCTCCTGCCTCCTGCCTCCTGCCGGTGTCAATCGATGACGTCGCTGCTCGGTGGTCGATATCGGCGGAAATGCCGGCATCGACGGTCTCGATCAAGCGCGCGGGGGTTAGATCGGAGCCTGAGCGGGTGCGGCTTGTCCCGCATCGACCGGATCCGGTGGTGCGCCGTCGGCCCCCGGCGCCGTCTCGAAAAAGGCCCGCACGTCGTCGATCGAGCGCGTGCGGGCCATCGCCGGCAGGCTCTCCAGGAAGCGATGCCCGTAGGAGCGGCCGAGCAGACGCGGGTCGCAGACCACCAACACGCCGCGATCCTCGCCGTCGCGGATCAGGCGTCCGGCGCCCTGCTTGAGTGCGATCACGGCCTGCGGGAGCTGATGATCGTTGAATGGATTGCCGCCGCGCCGGCGCACGGCGTCGATACGCGCGGCGAGGACCGGATCGCCGGGCGAGGCGAAGGGCAAACGGTCAATGAGCACGCAAGACAGCGCCTCGCCTCGGACGTCGACGCCCTCCCAGAAGCTCGATGTCCCCAAGAGGACGGCGTTGCCGAGCGCGCGGAAACGCTCGACCAGATCGGCGCGCGGCGCGGTGCCCTGAACCAGGATCGGATAGGGGATACGGCCCTCCAGACCTTCGGCCGTCTCGCGCAAGGCGCGATAGCTCGTGAAGAGCAGGAAGGCACGCCCTCGGCTGTAGCCGAGCACCTCGCAGGCCAGCTCGAGCAGGTGGCTGTTGTACGCGGGCTCGGACGGCTGCGGCAGGCCGCGCGGGACGAACCAGAGCGCCTGATTCGCGTAGTCGAAGGGACTGTCCCAACGCTCGGTTTGGGCCTCTTCGATCCCGAGCTGACGGGCGAAATGATCGAAGCGCTCGCCCACAGCCAGGGTTGCGGAGGTAAAGACCCAGGCGGTTTGGGGTCGCCCCATCTGCGCACGGAAGGGCTCGGCCACCTCGAGCGGTGTCTCGTGCAGCCGAAACCCGCGGCCTTGCGTCTCGAACCAGCGCACCGCCTCGGCGGGCTCGACCGAGGTCAAACGCTGCAGTGCGTCGCCGAGATCCTCGGCCCGACCCAGACAGGCATCCAGACCCTTGCCGCGACCCTCGACCGCCTTCAGGCCCTCGGTCACGGATGCCAGACGCCGCACCAGGGTCTCCAGCGCCTTCAGCACCTCCGGCACTCCGGCGAGCTCGCTCCAAGGCCCGCGGCGGTCGATCTCGCCCAGACCAAGGCGCATGTCCTGAACGGCTCGACGCAGTGCGCCCAGACGCTTCGGCAGCTCGGGCATGTCGCCGGCCTCGCGCCGATACTCGAGCTCGCTGTCCCGGACCAGATCAAGCAGCTGCCGAGCGCTGACACGCACGCCGAAGAAGCTGGTCGCAGTCTCGGGCAACTGATGTGCTTCATCGAGCACGAAGCAGTCCGCGCCCGGCAGGATCTCGCCGAACCCCTCGTCCTTGAGCGCCAGGTCGGCACAGAAGAGATGGTGATTCACGACCACCAGATCCGCGGCCTGGGCCTCGCGACGCGCGGCGACCAGATGGCAGCCCTGCCAGTCCGGACAGTCCTGTCCGAGACAGTTGTCCCCGGTCGAGGTCACGCTCGGCCAGATCTGTGCGTCCTCCGGGATTCCCAGCTCGGCGATGTCGCCGCGCGTCGTCGATTTGGCCCATTCCTGGACCTGCTTCAGACCGCTGCGGGACTCGGGGTCCAGGTGCGTGATGTCGTCGATCGCGAGCTTCAGACGATGGCGGCAGAGATAGTTGGCGCGTCCCTTCAGCAAGGCGGCCCGCACCGGAACGCCGAGCGCGGCCCGGACCAGCGGCAGATCGCGATGAAACAACTGGTCCTGGAGGTTGCGCGTCCCGGTGGAGATCAAGACCTTGCGCCCGGAGAGGATGGCCGGCACCAGATAGGCGAAGGTCTTGCCCGTGCCGGTGCCCGCCTCGCAGATGAGTGTGCCGCCCTCCTCCATGAGCGCGGCGATCCGCTCGGCCATCGCCTGCTGCTGTGCGCGATGGGCGAAACCGGGCAGACGCTCGGAGAGCCGGCCATCGGGGCCGAAGATGTCGCCGAGATCGGCCATGGCGGGGGCTTGGCGCCCTGATCGAGCCGCTGTCGGCTCGATCAGTTCCCGCTCGCCCGCTTCTCCGCCTCGGTCGCTCCGGCGATATCACCTGAGCGACGCTTGGACTCCGCGATCACCCGCCAGTTGTCCTGCTTGACGTTCGGTGTATCGCCCGCGAGATCGTTCGAGCGGGAGGCAAGATTGCCGGCCTGACCGGCCTGCCCCTGCTCCAAGCGGACCCTGGCGAGCCGATTCCAGAGATAGGCCTCGCGCGGTGCGATCCGCAATGAACGCTCGAGGGAGGCCGCAGCGCCCGCATAGTCACCCGCTTGGCGCTGTTGCTCGGCTTGGCGAGCCAAGGCATCCGCTGCGGGCGGCAGACCCGGCGCGGCCAGCGGCGGTGCCGGCGGGACCGCAGCAACCTGCACAGGCGGAGCCGGCGGCGGTGCGGCCGGCGCGGGAACAGGTGGCGGCTGCGGGGGCGCGTTGGCCCGAGCGGGTGCAGGCGGCGTCGGCGGCGCCTTGGGCTCGGTTTTAGGCGGGGTCTTCGCGACCTTCTGCGCGGGTGCTGCGGGCGCCGGAGGCTTTGCGGCAGCAGGAGCGGGCGCCGGTGTGGGTGTGGCTGCCGGCTTGGCCGCAGGCGCCGGCTTGGCGGGAGTCGACGCGACACTCGGCGCAGCGGCCGCCGTTCCCGGAGCCGACGGCTGGGAAGCTCGTTGGGCCGCAGCAGCAGCCGGCTCGGGCGGCGGCGCGGGATCGGGTTCGGCGGCCGGATCCCGATAGGCAAAGACCCTGGTTTGCTGCTTCTTGGGCGCAGCGGGTTGCTCCACCGGCTCGGGCTTCGCGGCCGGCTCGGGCTTCGCGGCGACGGGCTCTCGGGGCGTGACCTGCAGAACCGGCGCCGGATCGCCCTCGCGCTGCACTGTCGCACAGGCCGTCAACACCAAACCGGCCATCAAGATCGCTGGAACTCTAGTCATCAGTTGTAAAAATCGCTCATAAAAAGATTCTTGCTGGACGACGCCTTGGGCGCCGCCTCGGGTTTCGACGCAGGCTCCGGCTCGGCAGCGGATTGCTCGCCCGCCTGAGCCAGATCCTGCGGGTTGCCGCTCGCCGGCGCAGACTTCTTGCCGCCGCCTCCGCCGCCTCCGCCGACGCGTGCGGCCGGTGCCGTGCCGGCGATGTAGGGTGCATCGCCCTTGGAGGCCACAACCACACCGTCCGGCGGGACATCAGACAGCGGCTCGTTGGGGATGGCCAACATGAAATCGCCCCAGACACGCAGTGCGCCGGTGCCTCCGGCCAAGCCCATCGGCTGATAATCATCGCGGCCGACCCAGACGACGGCAACCTTGTCGCCGCTGAATCCGGCATACCAACTGTCGCGCATCTCGTCCGTGGTGCCGGTCTTGCCGGCCATCGTCATCCCCTTCGGCAATTTGTCGCCGAGCCAGCGCGCGGTGCCGTGCGTCACGACGCGCTGCATCGCCCAGGTCGTCAGATACGCGGCACGCGGATCCACGACCGCCTCGACGGCCAGCGGATAACGGTTGAGCGGCCGCCCGTTGGGATCCATGACCTCGCGGATCGCCCGCAACGGCGCCCGATAGCCACCGGCGGCGATCGTCTGGTAGACCTGGGCAACCTCCAAAGGCGACAAGGAGACCGCACCGAGCAGCATCGCGGGCACCTTGCTGATGCGCCGCTGTGCACCCAGGCGATAGAGCGTCTCGGTCACCTCGGTGATGCCGACGCTGAGCCCCAGATGGACCGTCGCCAAATTGAGCGAGCTGCTGAGTGCGCGATGCAGCGGCACGGCCCCGTTGACCCGACGGTCGTAGTTTTTGGGTGCCCAGATCTTGTCGCCGACCCGCATGCTGACCGGCGTGTCCTGCAGGCTGGTGGTCAAGGAATAGCGCTCGGGCTTGGACAAAGCGGCCAGATAGACGGCCGGCTTGACCAGCGAGCCGATGGAGCGCACCGAGTCCAGCGCTCGGTTGAACCCCGCATAACCGGACTCGCGACCGCCGGCAAGCGCAAGCACCTCGCCTTGGGCGACCGAGGTGACCACCGCCGCGGCTTCGAGCGAGCCGGCTTTCATCCGGCGCGACTTCTCAAGGTCGGACAGGCGCGCCGGAAGCGATTTCTCGACTTGGGACTGCACCAGGGGGTCGAGCGTCGTGAAGATGTTCAGGCCCTCGGACCTGAGATCCTCCTCGCGATAGTCACGCTGCAGTTGGCGCCGAACCAGGGAGATGAAGTCGGGATACTCGCCGACGGGGCGGCCCCCGCCCTCGGCGATCCCGAGCGGCGCATCCTTGGCCGCCTCGGCATCGCCGGGACTGATGACGCCGTCGCGCGCCATCAGATCCAGGACCAGGTTGCGCCGTTTGAGCGCAGCATCGGCGCGACGCCGCGGATCCAGGCTCGACGGTGCTTGGACCATGCCCACCAGAAGCGCCGTCTCCGGGATGCCGAGCTCTTCGATCGGCTTATTGAAGAAGAAGCTGCTCGCCAGACCGAAGCCGTGAATCGCCCGGCTGCCGTCCTGGCCCAGATAGATCTCGTTGGCATAGGCCTCGAGGATCTCGTCCTTGCTGTAGCGGCGCTCGAGGAGCAACGCCATCAGGGCCTCGTTGATCTTGCGCTCGAACGTCCGATCCGCGCTGAGATAGAAGTTCTTGACCAACTGCTGAGTCAGGGTGCTTGCCCCCTCGACCACGCCCCCGGCGCGCAGGTTGCTGAAGGCGGCGCGGGCGATCCCGCGCGGATCCACGCCGATATGCCGATAGAAGCTGCGGTCCTCCACGGCGATCAGCGTGCGAATCAACAGATCCGGGATCTCCTTGCGGCGCAGCAGGACGCGGTCCTCGTTGTGGGTCGGGTAGATGCTGGCGATCAACATCGGATCCAGGCGCACCAGTGCCGGGGCCGGACCGCCGGACGCATCCTCAAGCTCGGCGACACGCCCCTCGACGAGGCCGACCTTCAGGGCGTGCGCGGGCTCCTCGCCGTCCCAGAACCGAAAGGAGCGCGTCCGAATCAGGAAGCGCTCGCCCTCGCGGCTGTAGCTGCCGGGTGCATCCGGGGCGGCGGTTCGGCGATAGTTCAGCCGGTCAAGCTCGGCTTGAAGCTGGTCCCCGAGCAGCGGCCGATCCGCATAGAGCTCCAAGGGACGCGCGAAGACCCGGGCCGGCAAAGCCCAGCGTTGCCCTTCGAATTTGCCGCGGACCACGCGGTCGAGATGGATACTGTAAAGGGTGCCTGCGAGACCGACGCCGACCAGAATCAGCAGGACCCAGCGGAACAGAAATCCGCCGATCCCGCGGCGTCGACGCACGGGGACACGACCTGGACGTCGTGCCACGTCAGCACCTCCGCTCGAGGCCCGGATCCAAGATGGGATCCAAGCCGGCATCGAGCAGATCCGCCGCGTGACGCGGCGCCGTGCTCATCGGCAAGGGATGGATGGAGAGAACGCCTGGGTACATCGGATGGGCGATCCTTTTATGGAAGATTCAGGTGCTTATGGTCCCACTTGCTGCATGAGGATACAACCTGAGGGGATCGACGGAGCGAGCTCGGGACGCTGCGCGGGTGCTTCGCGAGGCCGTTGCGCAGCAGGCACTGTCCGCATCGGTCGCTACGGATCGCCGTCGATCAGGTCTTGATCCCGACCCCGCGACGCAGGAGGTGCAGGCTGAAGGCCCCGAGCACCAGGATGAAGATCGCGATGATCCCGAACGCGATTCCGACGGGGATGTCGCTCACGCCTTGGAGCCCGTAGCGGAAGGCGTTGACCATGTAGAGGACCGGATTGGCGAGCGACACGCCCTGCCAAAATCCCGGCAGCAGCTCGATCGAATAGAAGACGCCGCCCAGATAGGTCAAGGGCGTCAACACGAAGGTCGGCACGATCGAGATGTCGTCGAAGCTGTTGGCATAGATGGCGTTGATGAAGCCGCCGAGCGCGAACAGCACCGCCGTCATGGTGATCACCAAGAGTGTCACGGGAACGCTGTGGATCCGGATCTCGGTGAAGATCATGGCGACCAGCATGACGGCCAACCCGACGACGAGACCTCGCGCCACCCCGCCGGCGACGTAGCCCGCCAGGATCACCCAGTTCGGCGCGGGCGAGACCAGCAGCTCCTCGATGTAGCGCGAGAATTTGCTGCTGTAGAAGGACGATACGACGTTGGAGTAGGCATTGGTGATGACACCCATCAGGACCAAACCCGGCACGATGAAGTCGAGATAATCCAGGCCGCCCATGGTGCCGATCCGATCGCCGATCAGCCGCCCGAAGATGACGAAATAGAGCGTGGTCGTGATAACCGAGGGCAGGATCGTCTGGACCCAGATCCGGGTGAAGCGCAGGATCTCCTTGACGAAGATCGTCTGGAAGCTGATCCAGTGACGATACCAGCCGACACCTTGCCTGCTCACGCAATCACCTCGCGCGCCGCATCGGGCGCGGCTGCCGGATCCGAGCTCGACCAGCCGGCACCGGCACGGCGGTCGACCATCTCCAGAAAGAGTCGCTCGAGGCGATTTTGCTTGTTGCGCAGGCTGATCACCTCGATCCCGTTGCGCGACAGGGCCTCGAATAAACCGTTCACGGTATGCTCGCGGTTCATCTCGACCTCGATGGTGCAGTCGTCGAGGTGTTGGAGCACAAAGCCGCCGAGTTGGGGCAGCTCGGAGAGCCGACCCTTCAGATTCAG
>NZ_DATITZ010000093.1:0-11885 GCF_035467215.1 Thiocapsa sp.
CAGCGCGGCCAGCAGGCTGCCGGCAAAGGTCGCCCAATCCCACAGGGCGCGCCATTTGGGGTTGGGGTCTTTGCTGCGGAATTCCAGCGAGACGCCGCGCAGGATGAGGGCGAACAGCAGCAGGAAGAACGCCGGGTAAAAACCGCTGAACAGGGTAGCATACCAGTGCGGGAAAGCGGCAAAGGTGGCGCCGCCGGCGGTGATCAGCCAGACTTCGTTGCCGTCCCAGTGCGGGCCGATGGTGTTGATGATGACGCGTCGTTCGTCGTCGGTCTTGCCCAGGAAGGGCAGGAGTGCGCCGACGCCCATGTCCATGCCGTCGGTGACGGCGAAGCCGATCAAGAGCACGCCGACCAGCACCCACCAGATGAACTTCAGGACTTCGTAGTCGATGATCATGATCGGTCTCCTAGTCTTGCCGTTTCTGCGGTGCGAGCGCGGGTGCCGGGCCGCCTGCGGTGGTTGAGCGGGACGCCGTGGCCGCCTCTTCGTGGTGGTAGCGGCCCGTATGCAGCGAGCTGGGTCCCTGCCGCCCGAACTTGAACATCAGATACATCTCGATGATCAGGAGCACCGTGTAGAAGAGGATGAAGGCCGAGAGGCTGATGATGAGGTCGCTCGGTGCAAGGCTCGAGGCGGCGATACTGGTGGGCAGGACCTCGCCGATGGCCCAAGGCTGACGGCCGAATTCGGCGACGAACCAGCCCGTTTCCGCCGCGATCCAGGGCACCGGGATGCTCCAGAGGAAGAGGCGCAGCAGCCAGCGTTTCTCTTGAATGACGCGCTTGGCGTTGAAATAGAAGCCGAAGATCATCAGGCCCAGCATCCAGAATCCGGCCGCGACCATGACCCGGAAGCTCCAGAAGAGCGGTGCGACCTCGGGGATCGAGTCCTTGACCGCCATGCGGATCTGTTCCTCGGTGGCTTGGCTCGGGTCGTCGATATAGCGCTTGAGCAGGAGCCCGTAGCCGAGATCGTCCTTGTGGTCCTCGAAGACCGCGCGGTTCTCCGGCGTGTCCTGATCACCGCGCAGGCGCTGCAGATACTCGTAGGCGATCATGCCGCTGCGGATGCGGATCTCGTGGTCCACCATCAGGTCCTTCAGTCCCTTCACCTCGGTGTCGAGCGAGCGCGTGGCGATCAGCCCCAGGAGCCAGGGGATCTTGATCGCGCCGTGCGTCTCCTCGTCCTCGTTGCTCGGGAAGCCGACGATCGTAAAGCCGGCCGGCGCGGGCTCGGAGTGCCACTCGGCCTCGATCGCCGCGAGCTTCACCTTCTGCACGTCGCCGACCTCGTAGCCGGACTCGTCGCCGAGCAGGATGACCGAGAGGATGCCGGCCAGACCGAAGCCGATCGCGACCGAGAAGGAGCGCTTGGCGAAGGCTAGATCCCGCCCCTTGAGCATGTACCAGGAGCTGATGCCGAGCACGAACATGGACGCGGTCACATAGCCGGCGGCCACCGTGTGCACGAACTTGACCTGTGCGACCGGATTGACGATGACCTCCATGAAATTGGTCATCTCCATGCGCATGGTCTCGTAGCTGAACTCGGCACCGACCGGGTTCTGCATCCAGCCGTTGGCGACGAGGATCCAGAGCGCCGAGAGGTTGGACGCCAGCGACATCAGGAAGGTGACGGTCAGATGCTGGCGTTTGGACAAGCGCTCCCAGCCCAGAAAGAACAGACCGATGAAGGTCGATTCCAGGAAGAAGGCCATCAGGCCCTCGATGGCGAGCGGTGCGCCGAAGACGTCGCCGACATAGTGGCTGTAATAGGCCCAGTTGGTCCCGAACTGGAACTCCATGGTCAGCCCGGTCGTCACCCCCAACGCGAAGTTGATGCCGAAGAGCTTGCCCCAGAACTTGGTCATGTCCCGGTAGATCTCGCGTCCGGTCATGACATAGACGCTCTCCATGATCACCAGGATCCAGGCGAGGCCGAGTGTGAGGGGCACGAAGAGGAAGTGGTACATCGCGGTCATGGCGAATTGCCACCGCGAGAGCTCGATCATGGTGCTGTCAAGCATGGCGATCTTCCCGAGGTTGCAGATCAGGAACGGCAAGGAGGGCTGTCGGGTGCCGGGCAGGATGTCGGCGATCGGGAGATCGCCGACGGCTCGGATCAGTTTGGCCCGCCGGTCGGAAGTGGATAGGCTAGGCCGGTCGGGCGATGTCGGAAATGACGAATCGCAACATGCTCTTCGGGGAAGCCATCGCGGGCTCCATGGGGCGATTCGGCGGCGATGCGGCCGGCGTCAATCGTGGCGGTGTGCGCCTTCACCGGCCCCATGGTCATGGCTGTGCGGAGCTGCCGCGGGCAGCGGTTGTCCGGCGAGGATGGCCGACACGGCCTGAACCGGGTCCGTCGCGCTGGTGGTGTAGACCTGGATTCCGTGGCGGGCCATCCGCTGGAGAAAGCCATTTCCGGCACCCTGCGTGACAATCCCGTTCAGCTTGAGCTCGAACAGCGGGTGATCCTCGCCGTGATACTCGTGCAGCGACAACTCCATCGGCAGATCGAGACGATCGACCTCGGTCGGATTGCCGTCGGCGTCCGCCTCGTAGACGAGGAAGCGGCGGCTCTTGCCCGCGTGTCCGGTGATGGTTCGAAAGTTCTGGCTGGTGACGGCGATACGCATGGATTTCCCCGTGTTCAGAACGGCGAAGACGCTTTGGTTGGTCATGGATTTCGGGTCTCGTAGGTGGTCGGAATGTCTTGCGGCGGGACTGAGGTGATTGCCGGGAATAAGCATCCCGCCTGCGCATGGCCGGAGGACCTGCATGGCCGTGCGTGCGAATCAATGCGCGCCGACGTGCCGGTCGCTCCGTTCCCGGAAATGACCTTAGGCCGGCGCCGCCTCCGACTGGCGCAGACGCATCGCCCAGTCCTCCATCGCCGCGTTCGCCACCGGCATCGGCAGTTCGATGAAGGTGATTACGAAGCCGGCGTCGGTCTCGGCGATACCGATCGATCGGGGTCGCATCGCCAGTGCCTGTGGGTTCGGCAGGGTGATGCCGAAACAGAAGACCAGATTCTTGGCGGCGCGGATGCCTTCGCCGATGCGTCCATCCGGGAGCGATCGGGTGTGTCGGAGGTGATCGAACTCGGCAATGAAGATGGCCGACGGATGGGCTTCGATGCATGCCCTGAAATAACCGCAGACCGCATCGACCGAGTCGAGCGGCGTTTCCTCGCGGTCGATCTCCAGCACATAGACCGGAAAGGTCTCCTGCAGCACGGTCTGTTTCATGATCTGCCCTCCCGGCCTCGGTCTGGCGGCGATGGGTCACCGCGGAATGCCGCATCATTGGGGGTGAGGGGGGATCGGGGCATTGAAATCGGTCAACCCGGCTGAAGCGCGTCCGGGGTATGTCTCGAAGCGATCCACTGGAGATGCCGTCGGATCATGCCGAGAGGGTCGGCGGCGACGCGCTTAAGGATCAAAAATCAAGCTCTTGAAACGCGTCTCTCGCGGGGTTCGTAGGTGCGCGCGATGCCGATCATCATAGAAAATGCGGCATATCGCGCCGGACGCGTTTCAACCCTCCGCGATGCGCTTGAGGTTGGGTATGTCGAGGAGAAACCGGTTGGGGTTGGTTTCGACCAGAAGGCTCTGTCGTTTGAACTCGGCGATGGTGCGGCTGGCGGTCTCGGTGGTGATGCCGAGCATGGCACCCATGTCCTCGCGGCTGAACAATTGGCAGGCGCTGCTCTCGCGATCGCGGACCAGGCGCAACAAGAGCCGGGCGATGCGCTGGCGGGCGGAGCCGGTGGAGAGCTCGGTCAGCCAGGCGTCGGCCTCGTTCAAGGCGCGTTGCCAGCGCGAGATCAGCTCGCGGTGCAGATCCGGATTGTTGCAGCCCAGGTCGCGGACCAATCGGGCGGGAAAGCGGCAGACCTCGGTCGGCTGAAGGGCGACGGCCTCGTGCTGGTAGGTTCCGCCCTCGAGCATGGCCTCCAGGCCCAGGACATCGGTGGTCCGTGCGATCCGCACGATCCGCTGACTGCCGTCCGGGAGATACTGAACCAGCTTCAGGACGCCGGTCCGCACGGTGAACATGTGATCGGCCGGATCACCCGTACGGTAAAGACTGGTGCCGGGCTTCAGCGTGAATTGGTCGATCGGGTCGTGGATCCGCTCGAAATCGGCCTCGGCCAGACCGGCAAACAGGACGGTGGTACGGAGCGAGCAGTTGAGGCAATCGGCCTCGCCCGACCAGGCATCTCGCAGCGTGACACTTTTTACCATGTGGGTCGTCGGACTCCAGTCGTTCTCGGCACGGCCGTGCCTGATGCCCCAGTGTAGCCGATCGGTTCGGGGAGATCATTTCCCGGACGGGGTTGCGTCGCGTCGTCGCCCTCTCTAACTTGTCGGGTCCGGCACCCGCCGAACGCCCTCCCGCGTGCTCGGGATCGCCCCCTTCTCATTCCACACGGTACGACCGATGACCTTGCTCAGCCTCGACTCCGTCGCCCTCTCCTATGGCCTGCCGCCGCTCTTGGAGGACGTCTCCTTCAGCATCGAGCGAGGCGAGAGGATCTGTCTGATCGGCCGCAACGGCGCCGGCAAGTCGACCTTGCTGCGGATCATCGACGGGGAGATCCAGGCCGACTCGGGTCAGATCCGCGCGGCTGCGGGGCTGAAGGTGGCGCGCCTGACCCAGGACATCCCGCGCGGGGAGGAGGGGAGCGTCTTCGAGGTCGTCTCCGCCGGCCTGGGCGATCTGGGCGTTCTCCTGAGCGATTACTTCAGGCTCTCACACGGCTTGGGGAGCGATCCGAGCGAGGAGGATCTGACCCGTCTGGCGCGGGTTCAACAGCAATTGGAGGACGGCGGCGGCTGGGCGATCGAGCAGCGCACCGAGCGCGTCATCTCGCGGCTGGGGCTCGATGCCGAGGCGCGTTTCGCAGCGCTCTCGGGCGGTCTGCAACGTCGCGTCCTGCTCGCCCGTGCCCTGGTGACCGAGCCGGATCTGCTGCTGCTCGACGAGCCGACGAACCATCTGGACATCGATGCGATCGATTGGCTCGAAGACTTCCTGATCGACTTTTCGGGCTCCCTGCTCTTCGTCACCCATGATCGGCGCTTCCTGCAACGGGTCGCGACCCGGATCCTGGAGCTCGATCGCGGGCGGATCACCGATTGGCCCGGCGACTACGCCAACTATCTGCGTCGTCGCGAGGAGCGCCTGCATGCCGAGGCGCAGGCCGCGGCGCAGTTCGACCGCAAGCTCGCCGAGGAGGAGGTCTGGATCCGCCAAGGCATCAAGGCGCGTCGTACCCGCAACGAAGGCCGCGTGCGCGCGCTCGAATCCATGCGCCGCGAACGCCTTGAGCGTCGCGAGCTCCAGGGCACGGCGCGTCTGCGTCTGAGCGAGGCGGATCGCTCCGGCAAGCTGGTGGTCGAGGCCGAGGAGATCAGCTTCGCCTGGGGCGACAACCCGGTGATCCGCGACTTCAGCACACTGATCCTGCGCGGCGACAAGATCGGCATCATCGGCCCGAACGGCGCCGGCAAGAGTACGCTGTTGAAGCTGTTGCTCGGCGATCTGGAGCCGCAGAGCGGGACGATTCGGCGCGGGACCAACCTTCAGGTCGCCTATTTCGATCAACTGCGCGCCCAATTGGACCTGGACAGGAGCGTCCAGGACAACGTCGCGGGCGGCAGCGACAAGATCGAGGTCGACGGCCAGAGCCGTCACGTCCTCTCCTACCTGAAGGACTTTCTCTTTACCCCTGAGCGTGCGCGTCAGCCGGTCAAGGCGCTCTCGGGAGGCGAGCGCAATCGCCTGCTGCTGGCCAAGCTCTTCACCCGCCCGGCCAATCTGCTGGTGCTCGACGAGCCGACCAACGATCTGGATACCGAGACCCTGGAGCTGCTCGAAGACCTCCTAGTCGAGTTTCAGGGCACCCTCCTGCTGGTCTCCCACGATCGGGCACTGCTCGACAATGTCGCCACCAGCACACTGGTCTTCGAGGGCGAAGGCCGGGTCCGCGAATATGTCGGCGGATACGAGGATTGGGTGCGTCAACGCGATCCGCGGCGTTCGGGCGAGTTCAAGACCAAAGCGTCTGACCCCGGGACGCCGGCGCCGGCCCCCGCGAGCGGGTCGACTCAACCCAAGGCCGCGCCCAAGGGCGAGAAGCTGAGCTTCAAAGAGACCCGCGAGCTTTCAGAGCTGCCGGCCCGGATCGAGGCGCTGGAAAGTGCTCAAGCCGAGCTGCATGCACGCCTCGCTGACCCGGCCTTCTATCAGGCCGCCCGCGAGGAGGTCGCTGCGGTCAAGGCGCGTCTGGAGGCGTTGGAGTCCGAGCTCGAGACCTCCTACGTTCGCTGGGAGACGCTCGAGGCGCGGCGCTGATCCGGCGGGATCGAGGTCTTGCATGCGCAGCCGAACCGACCGCCGGACGGCGCGTTTGTCGCCGTCCGCATCCTGAACTAACATCGCCGTTTGCTCCGAGCCGGCGTGCTGCCGGTTCCCGCTTGTTACGCGCGCTCGGTGCCCATCATTCGGACCGCGTCAGGCAGTGTTTTCTCGGTCTACTCAAACGGTCGTTTTCCGCCAAACATCGGTTGTCACTCAGGACGCGGTTCAATCCATGAAGTTCAAGGTCGATGAGTTCCGCAGCTGGAAGCACAAGTGCATCACGCTGCTCGGGATGTCGGGGGTGGGCAAGACCTATCTCTCCGAGATGTTGCGTCGCAACGACTGGTTCCACTACTCCGGCGACTACCGGATCGGGACGCGGTATCTCAACGAGCACATCCTCGACCTGATCAAGGCGCACGCGATGCGCGATCCCTTCCTGCGCGATCTTCTGCGCCATGATTGGGTCGCCATCCACAACAATATCAAGATCAAGGACCTGGGGCCGGTGCTGAGCTTCGTCGGCAAGCTCGGAAACCCCGAGCGCGGAGGACTTCCGCTCGGCGAGTTCAACCGTCGCCAGGCGCTGTATCGCGAGGCGGAGATCGCGGCCATGATGGATGTGCCCGATTTCGTGCGAAAGGCTCGGGAGATCTACAACTACCCGCATCTCATCAACGACGTCGGCGGGAGTCTCTGCGAGCTCGACGAGCCGCGGGTCATCGATCTGCTCGCCAAGCACAGCCTGATCCTCTACATCCGGGTCCCGGAGGCGGACGAGATCAAGCTCATCCAGCGCGCACAGGCCGATCCCAAGCCGCTCTACTATCGCCCCGACTTCCTGCGTGCCGCGCTGAAGGACTATTTGTCGGTCCATGGTCTGGATTTTGTCGCGCAAGTGGACCCGGACGACTTCACGCGCTGGGTCTTCCCGCGCCTTTTCCATTCTCGGGTACCGCGTTACGAGGCGATTGCGCGTCCCTATGGCTATACGGTCTCGTCCGAGGATGTTGCGCAGGTTCGCGATGAGCAGGATTTCCTGCAGTTGATCGAATCGGCGATCGGACAGGCCGAGACGCCGGTCTTCGATCCCGAAATGCAGTAACCCGAACGACAGGACCGACCCCATGCCGATCGTCGCCCACAATGACCTGCCTACGTTCGAGCGTCTGCGCGAAGAGGGCCACAAGATCCTCGAGCCCGATCACGCGCTTCAGCAGGATATCCGCGAGCTGCACATCGGCCTGCTGAACATGATGCCGGATGCCGCACTTGCGGCGACCGAGCGTCAGTTCTTCCGCCTGATCGGCCAGAGCAATCAGATCGCGCAGTTCTATGTCCATCCCTTCACGCTCGACGCGCTCGACCGCGGCCCCATCACCCGCGAATACGTCGAGCGCTACTATGAGCCGTTCGAGAAGATTCGTGCCGAGGGCCTGGACGCCTTGGTGATCACCGGGGCCAATGTCATGGGCCCGGACCTCGCAAGCCAGACCTTCTGGGAGCCGCTGATCGAGGTGGTCGACTGGGCCTACCACAACGTCAGCTCGACACTCTGCTCATGCCTGGCGACCCATGCAGTGTTGCAGTTTCGCTACGGTCAGCGGCGCCGTCCGCTCGGCGAGAAGCGCTGGGGCGTCTATGTGCATCGCGTGATCGATCGCAGCCATCCCTTGGTGAGCAGTGTGAATACGCGCTTCGACGTGCCGCACTCGCGTTTCAACGAGATCGGTCGCGACCAGTTCGATGCGGCCGGTCTGCACATCCTGGCCGAGAGCGAGGAGGCCGGCGTTCATCTCGCGGTCAGCCCGGACGGCTTCCGCCAGGTGTTTTTCCAGGGTCATCCCGAGTACGACATCATCTCGCTGCTCAAGGAGTACAAGCGCGAGGTCAACCGTTTCGCGTCCGGAGAGCGCGACCAATATCCCCCTGTCCCCGAAAACTATTTCGGCGTCCAGTCACGCGCCATCTTGGACGAGCACCGCGAGCGGATCCTCGATGCACTCGATCAGGGGCGCGAGCTGCCCGCCTTCCCCGAGCAGCACATCGTCGGCAGGCTCGACAACACCTGGCACGACAGCGGCGAAGGTGTGCTCGGCAACTGGATGGGACTGATCTATCAGGTCACCAACAACGACCGCAGGCTTCCGTTCATGGCGCACGTTGATCCCGACGACCCGCTTGCGCTCGGTTGGCGTCGATCCCGCGGTATGCGATGCTTTTGGATGGGATCGGCCCCGGCAGACTTGTAGGTCGCCGGAGTCGGCGCAATCTCCCGTCCCGACCGCAGATGTCGACGATGGTTTTGCGCCACCGACACGCGAACGGGGGCTCGATCGCGAGGCATTCAACGATCTCTGCGTCGCATCTCGGCAACAGCCGCCTCCCGCCGTCTTGAAAAATGCGTCGAAAGCCACGTCGGCTTTTTTCGCGCTACGTGATCGATTTAGCGAAAAAAAAGCGGTTGTCCGGTTGTCGTTTGTTGCGTTTTGATACTAAACTTGACGCATGAGATGCAGTGTGTGACGAAAAGGAAACAGCCTGTTGTCGGTATGTTCCCTCTCGTTGCCGAGCGGGCAGCTCAACCGACTTTCCCGGGCGGGACGATCGGCATCCAAGCAACAGATTCCACTGAGAAAAACATGTTCGAGCAAAACGAAAATACGATCCGCTACAAATGGGATCCAAGAACCTACACCGGGTTCAAGCTGCGTTACGACGCCGAGGGTGCAGCCAAGGGCGGTCATTGCTGCTTCCACGTCGAAGACTGGACCTTCCGCAGCATCACCAACGAGTGGCCGTGCGAAGATCTCGACGAGGCACTGGAGGTGCTGAATCACTTCTTCGCGATCGACGTCGCCCAAGAGCGCGAGCGTTTGGCCGCGTGGCTCCCGGTGACGCTGGCGGAAGCGGCCTAGTCCGCGACGTCGGGCGCTCCGGTCTCCGGCTCTCGTCAGGCTCGTCACGACACTCACCTCCGGGCGTTCGCCCGGGGTTGAGTTTGCGCGTTTGCAGTGCAGCAGGTTCTCGCCTCTCCCTCGGGTCACGCCTTCATAAAGCACGCGACTCGATCGCCCCGTTTTCCGCCTGACGGCGCTCCGTTCGCCGGGCTTCTGCTCGGCCAGGGTTCCGATTTCCCGGGTTGGCATCAAGTTTGAAACATAGACGACCGCAATATTAGAATGCGGTAATCGTCTGGCCCATTACCTCGCTTAAAGGTGCTCACATGCAGGATCCCATTGCTCACTCCGACAGCACGGTCGGGCGAGTCGAGGTCAAGGAGACCACCTGCTACATGTGTGCGTGCCGTTGCGGCATCCGCGTCCACATGCGCGACGGCGAAGTCCGTTACATCGACGGCAATCCCAATCACCCCCTGAACAAGGGTGTGATCTGCGCCAAGGGCAGCTCAGGGATCATGAAGCAGTACTCGCCCGGACGCATCACCACGCCGCTACGCCGTAAGGCGGGGGCTGAGCGAGGTACCTCCGAGTTCGAGACGATCTCTTGGGACGAAGCCTTCGCCATGCTCGAGGAGCGCCTCGGGCGCCTGCGCGCCGAAGATCCCAAGAAGTTTGCGCTCTTCACCGGTCGCGATCAGATGCAGGCCCTCACGGGTCTCTTCGCCAAACAGTTCGGCACCCCGAACTATGCCGCGCATGGCGGCTTCTGCTCGGTCAACATGGCTGCTGGGCTGATCTATACGATCGGCGGCTCCTTCTGGGAGTTCGGCGGGCCGGATCTCGACCGCGCCAAGCTCTTCGTGATGATCGGCACCGCCGAGGATCACCATTCCAACCCGCTGAAGATCGCCATCTCCGAGTTCAAACGTCGCGGCGGCCGCTTTATCTCGATCAACCCGATCCGCACCGGCTACTCGGCCATCGCCGACGAGTGGGTGCCGATCAAGCCCGGCACCGACGGCGCGCTGCTGATGGCCATCTCGCACGAGATCCTCAAGCAGGGTCTGTTCGATCGCGATTTCCTGGTTCGCTATACCAATTCCGCGGAGCTGGTCATCGATGACCCGACGCGCGACGATCACGGTCTCTTCTATCGCGCCGAGATGCACGTAGAGGAAGGCTGCTTCGATCCGGAAAACAAGCTCTGGTGGGACCGCAACCTCGACGGCCCCATCAGCACCCATACACCGGGTGCGGATCCGCGCCTGATGGGCAGCTACAAGCTCGACATGGACGAGGGGATTCCGGTCAAGCCGGCGTTCCAATTGCTCAAGGAGCGGCTCGAGTCCTGCACGCCCGAGTGGGCCGCCGAGATCACCGGCATCCCGGCCGACACCATCCGTCGCCTTGCGCACGAGATGGGCGTCACCGCGCGCGATCAGAAGATCGAGCTGCCGATCCCCTGGACCGATTGCTGGGACGTCGAGCACCCCTCCGTCACCGGCAACCCGGTCGCCTTCCATGCGATGCGCGGGATGGCAGCCCATTCCAACGGCTTCCAGACCATCCGCGCGCTCGGCGTGCTCATGACCCTGCTCGGCACCATCGATCGGCCCGGCGGTTTCCGCCATAAGGCGCCCTTCCCGCGCCCGATCCCGCCCTGTGCCAAGCCGCCGCACGGACCCGAGGCCGTGCAGCCGAACACGCCGCTCGACGGCATGCCGCTCGGTTGGCCCGCCAAGCCCGAGGATCTCTTCGTCGACGCCGACGGCGGACCCGTGCGCATCGACAAGGCCTTCTCCTGGGAGTATCCGCTCTCGGTTCACGGGCTGATGCACAACGTCATCACGAACGCCTGGCGCGGCGACCCCTATCCGATCGACACCCTGTTCCTCTTCATGGCCAACATGGCGTGGAACTCGTCCATGAACACCAGCGAGACGCGCAAGATGCTGGTGGACAAGGATGTCGAGGGGAAATACAAGATCCCCTTCATCGTCGTCTGCGATACCTTCTCCTCCGAGACCGTCGCCTTCGCCGATCTGGTGCTGCCCGATACCAGCTATCTGGAGCGTCACGACGCGCTCTCGATGCTCGACCGACCGATCTCCGAGTTCGACGGTCCGGTCGATGCGGTGCGCATCCCGGTGCTGCCGCCGAAAGGCGAGTGCAAGCCCTTCCAGGACGTGCTGATCGAGCTGGGATCGCGTCTGAAGCTGCCGGCCTTCGTCACCGCCGAGGGCGAGCGCAAGTTTCGCGACTATCCCGATTTCATCGTCAACTACGAGACCTCGCCCGGCTCGGGTATCGGCTTCCTGGCCGGCTGGCGCGGCAAGGACGGTGATCAGGTGCTCAAGGGCGAGCCCAATCCCAAGCAATGGGAGATGTACGCCAAGAACGGCTGCGTCTTCCATCATGAGCTGCCGCCCAGCTACCAGTACATGCGCAACTGGAATAAGGGCTATCTGCACTGGGCGCGCGCCCACGGCATGATCCGCTATGCCGAGCCCATAACCATCCATCTCTACTCGGAGGTCCTGCAGAAGTTCCGGATGGCCGCGCAGGGCAAGTGGCCCGGTCGCCAGCCGCCGGATCGGTTGCGCGAGCGTGT
>NZ_DATITZ010000094.1:0-6138 GCF_035467215.1 Thiocapsa sp.
CGCGGGGAGAAGCCACGCATTTGCATGGCGGCGATCATGCGCTGGCGTAAGGGCGTCATCGTCCGATCCTCGGGTCACGACCCGGATTGGGTCGCCTTCGAGTGTGGACGACGGGGACATGCAGGCGGGGAACGGGGCCGCAAGGCGCGCCCGTTTATTGCCGCGTCATTCGGACTTCAACTGCCGCCGCGAACCGGCTCCACTAAGTCCCGCGGAGCGGATTAGTTCAACGTGATCTAGGTTGCATGCGTCGTTATGTGTACTAGACTGCATTCAGTCTAGCGCAAAGGTAGCCTAAGGATGCCACAAGTCAACCCCACCAGACCACGCCGTGAGGACGGCGCACCGTCGAACTGGGACCGGTACCTGGATCTCCTGATCCGTCGCGAGGTCCCCGCGAAGTTCCGTCAATGGTACGTCCGACGGGTCGAGGATTTCCTGAAGGACCTCAAGCCGGCGGCCTTGTCGGCGCTGACGGCCGACCAGGTCACGGATTACCTGCGACGCATGTCGGCCCGCTCCGATCTGGCGGACTGGCAGATGCGGCAGATTGTCGATGCCTTGCGCTTGCTGTTGGTTGACCTAGCGCAGGTCCCTGCCGGAAAAGGGGTCGATTGGGGCTATTGGTGGGAGGGGCAGCGCACCCTGACCACCGAGCACGCGACGATTGCGCGCAGCACGGCCGTAAGCGCCGAGGACGCAGCCGATCCGAGGGCCATCGGTGTTCCCCGTTTCAGCCGCTCGGCACAGACGTTTCCGATCCTGGAAGACCTGGCGCGAACCATCCGTGCCATGCAGTACTCGATCCGGACCGAGCAATCCTACGTCGATTGGTGTCATCGCTTCTTGCTCTTCTGCGGGAGCAAGCCGCTGGATGCTTTGGGCGTCCCCGACGTCCAGCGGTTCTTGAGTCACCTGGCAGTGGAGCGCTCGGTCTCGGCCAAGACTCAGAGTCTGGCGTACAACGCGGTGGCGTTTCTGTTCAAACACCTCCTGGAGCGTCCGCTGGAGGACGTGAAGTTTTCGAAGACCAGGAAGCAGGCACGGCTCCCGGTGGTCTTGAGTCGCGACGAGATGCGAGCGCTGTTGGCCCACATGGATGGCACGCTCGGACTGATGGCTCGGCTGATGTACGGCACCGGGATGCGGTTGATGGAGTGCGTACGGCTGCGGGTGCTGGATGTCGACTTCGAAACGGCTTGATCCTGGTGCGCAACAGCAAGGGCGGCAAGGACCGGGCGGTGCCCTTGCCGCAGCGGCTGCGCGAGCCGCTGCAGGCCCATCTGACCAGAGTCGAGGCACAGCATCGAGAAGACTTGGCGGCCGGTGGCGGAGCCGTGTACCTGGCGCCCGCGCTGGCGCGCAAATACCCGAGTGCGCAACGCGACTGGATTTGGCAGTTCGTGTTTCCCAGCGCGCGGCTGTCGCAGGATCCCGACTCGGGTCAGGTGCGCCGGCATCATCTACACGAATCCTCGTTGCAGCGCGCAGTCAAGGCGGCTGGGCGAGCGGCTCGGATCGCGAAACGCGTGAACTCTCATGCCTTGAGGCACTCGTTCGCAACTCATCTACTGGAAGCCGGGTACGACATCCGCACGGTGCAGGAGCTGCTCGGGCATGCGGACGTCTCGACGACCATGATCTACACCCATGTACTGAATCGGCCGGGGGTGCTGCCGGTGAAGAGCCCGGTGGACGCGATCTAGAGTGAAACTGCTCCGCGTGGTCCTGGATCCATGCCGGCAACCATGCGTCGCAACCCGCAGGCGCCTGTCCTTTCGTCCTACGCCCAACCGATTCAGTCAGAACGGATCCGTTAGGGCGCAAACCCCAGCGCTGCCCGCAAGCTCGCCGCATCGCCGATGAATTGCACGCTCGTGATGCTGCCCCCTTCGGACGCGATCAGGGTCGCCTTTCCGGGTTCGCGCGGCAGCATAGCGGTCTCCTCTGCTTCGCGCCCCAGCAACATGGGATAGGGTCGCTTGCGCATCTTGGGCAGGGCGATCATCGAGGTCACCATGCCGGGCATGGCGCTGATGTCGGAGACGTACTGGATGCCGGCCGCGGAGAGCGAATCGGTCGTTTGGTCGGCCAGCGCGGTCTCCACGAGGGCCGAGACCTCGCGCTCTGCGCTGAAGATCAGTAGAGAGGTGTTCGCGTCGACGGTCCGAGTTGTGTCGTGTTGGTCCTGGAACGTCAGAACGGGCATGGGTGCGCCGGTCTCGAACGAGGCAGCGGACACGAAGGCGGGAAACAGGATCGGGATCAGGAGCAAGCGTATCGGCATCTGGCAAGACCTCGGTAATTCAAGGGTAGGAAAGGCGGCTATCGATCGGGGCGACGCGTATCCGCGACGCCGGCAGCGCTCGGGTTCGACCGAAGGGCCGGGATCGGCGGCTTGCAGTCTGCCTCCTACGCAGGCATAAAATCCAGTGCGTCGACGCTGTCGCGACGACCCGCAATTCTGTGCGCGGTGTGCACTTGTCCGCATTCCCTTTCCGAACACCTCTCAGGAGTCTCAATGGATAAGCGGGCCTTCCAGTTCTCTCCAGTCCAGCGTTACATCGACCGCATCCATGAAGAGTTGCTCGACCTGAACGATGGCGCGGTCGCCGATTACATCCCGGAGCTGACGCGCGCGGATCCGTCCTGGCTCGGAATCGCGATGGTCACGGTCGACGGGCATGTCTACCAGGTCGGCGACTCGCGTCAGAGCTTTACCATTCAATCGATTTCAAAGGCGATTACCTATGGTTTGGCGCTGGAGGATCGCGGGCTCGACCAGGTGCTGAGCAAGGTCGGCGTGGAACCCTCGGGCGAGGCGTTCAACTCCATCAGCCTGGAGCCCGACACCGGACGTCCCATGAATCCGATGATCAACGCGGGCGCCATCGCCACGACGGGCCTGATCGAGGGCAAACCCGATGCCCCGCCGATGCAGCGGATCCTCGAAACCTTCGGACGTTACACCGGCCGGCCGATGGAGATCGACGAGACGGTCTATCGCTCCGAAAGCGATACCGGCCATCGCAACCGGGCGATCGCACACCTCTTGTTCGGCCACGGGATCCTCGATCGCACGCCCGAGGAGGTGGTCGATCTGTATTTTCGGCAGTGCTCCATCCTGGTGACCGCTCGGGATCTGGCGATGATCGGCGCCTGTCTGGCCAACAACGGGGTGAATCCGGTCACCGGGGTCGTCGCGCTGCAGGCGCGTTATGTCGAGAAGGTGCTGAGCGTCATGAGCACCTGCGGCATGTACGATTTTTCGGGCGGTTGGATCTACAACGTGGGGATGCCGGCGAAGAGCGGCGTCGGCGGCGGGATCATGGCCGTGCTGCCCGGACAGTTCGGTCTCGGGGTGTTCTCGCCGCGCCTCGACGCAAAGGGCAACAGCGTCCGCGGCATCGAGGCATGTAAGCGGCTCTCCAAGGATTTCAGCCTGCACCTCTTCCATGTCGCACGCTCGACCTCCGCCACCGTTATGCGTCAGGTATACGACTGCGCCAAGCGCACCTCGCGCCGCCGCCGCAACGCGGCCGAGCTTGCTGTACTCGCAGCGCAAGGGCATCGCATCCGCGTCTACGAGCTGCAAGGAGAGCTGTTGTTCGGCAGTGCCGAATCGGTCGGCGTGGAGATCCTCTCCGAGCTCGCGCGGGTCGATTACTTGGTCCTCGATCTCAAACGGGTGATCGGGACGGACCAGGCGTCGATTCTGGTCTTGAGCGAGCTTTGCATGCGGATCGCCGACGCGGGCAAGCGGCTCTTCTTCACCGACAGCAAGAACCTCTATCGCTTCAGAAAACACCTCCAGGGGAATGCCTATCGCGGGCCGGAGCCCGGTCCGCTGCACTTCGATGACACCGATCACGCGGTGGAGTGGTGCGAGAACCAACTGATCGGGGAGGCGGATACAACGGGTGTCGACACCTCGGTCGCGGACCTGAGCCACCAGTATCTGTGCGCCGCGATGACGGGCGACGAGCTTGAAGCGCTCCGTCAAGCCGGCCGGGAGCACGAAATCAAAGCCGGCTCGCGGATCTTCAACGCAGGGGATTGCGCCGAGTCCATGTTCTTTATCTTCAGCGGCGAGGTCGAGGTCTGGATCGATACCGGCGCGGGGCACCATTTGAGACTGACCAGCCTCGGCCCGGGGATGGTCTTCGGCGAGGTTGCCTTGGTGAACCGCAAGCGCCGCACGGCCAACGTGTCGGCGGTCACGGATACCCGCTGCCTGGAGCTGCGCTTCGACGACATTCCAGAAGCGCTTCGGGTGAAGATGCTGATGAGCATGGCGAGCCACTTCGCAAACAAGATCGAGCGCGATACCCAACTCATCCAACAACTCGCATGACGGCGCGCGCGCAGGTCAGAGCCGAGTACCCCAGACGGCGTAGACCGGGTCGGACTCGGCGAGCCGGCCGGCATAGGTGTCGTCGGCCGGTCGCGGAAGGCCCCGCAGACTGAAGGTCTCGAGCTGTCCGAATCGGCCGGACTCCCGCAGATAATCGAGCACGAGCGCGAGCCGCTCGAACGCGTGCAGCTCTTGCCAGATCCGGATCACCTTCGGGGGGAACCAGCGGTTGGAAAACGTCAGGATGACGCGCCCGCCCGGTTGCAGCACCCGCGCGATCTCGCGAAACACCTCGAAGGGGCGGATCAGGTACTCGACCGAGACCGTGCAGATCACGGCCGAGAAATCGGCGTCGGCAAACGGGAGGGTAGGATCGCAATTCAGGTCACGGACCACCCGCTTCGTCAGGACCGGATTGGCCTCCAGCTCCGCCATGTTCATGCCGAGTCCAGCCACCGCTGCGGGCTCCAAGGCGCGGGGCAGATGCGAGTGCCAGCTCGTCATCAGGTCCAGGATGCGCGCTCCGGCGGGAATCAAGCGGCCGTAGAGGGCGCTGATCTCGGCGATCGCCGTGCGATCGAGATGATCGACGAGTCGCGGAGCCGCATAGAACTCCTCGTCCGGACGCGGATCGGGACGCGCAAAGGGATCGTCGGACCAAAAGTCGGTCGCCTGGCCTCGCCAACGCGCCTGCATGCCGGGACCATTCTCGGTGAGCAAGGCAGCCAACTCGGGGCGTTGCCCGGCGCGCTGCTCGCCGCGGGCGCGAACGGCTTCGGTTCGGACGACCACGTCGAGCGTCCGCTCGGCAAGGGGGTGATTGAGATCCGCGGTGAGCCGATCCGCCTGCACATCGACCAGGCGCAGCGGCCGTCGGTCGCTGCCCGAGATGCCTTCGAGGATGCCGCGCGGGTAGAAGCGCCCGGCACGCGGTTCGATCGAGACCCCAGCGGCGAGGCGCCGGTTGAACTGCTCGGGACGCAGACTGCGCAGCAGCTCGTCGCGTCTCGGCGGCAGCAGTGCGCCCGGCTCCAAACGGCAGGTCGCGCGTCGGCCGACCGGCAGATCCATGATCTCGGCCTCCAGCTCGGGCGGGAGGAGATCGCGACGCAGGTCGAGGCGGGTTGCGACCCGGCTGTCGGTGTGCGTCGCGTCCTCGCTCTGCCAGTGCAGATCGAATCGAAGACGAGCCGGTATCGGCGTGCGCGTGCGTTCAAACGGATCGTGCGTCGGTGTCTCGGGCATCGCAGCGGGATTATTGCGGACCTGGTCACGACTGACGTGGTACCGGGCCGTTCGAGGCACAAGGTACCGTCGGCGGATGGTGTGCGTCCTATCGCCGGCGCAAGGGCGTTGTTTCGTCTGCCGAGCGGGCGGCATTCACGGTGTTCGCGCCACCGCCCAGACCTGAATTCGCCGAACCCCGGCCTTGCGCAACACCCGGCTCAGCTCCGCGACGGTGCTGCCGGTCGTCACGACGTCGTCGAGGATGGCGACATGGGTCCAGGGCAGCAAGCCCGGAATCAGGAACGCGCCGCGAATATTGCGATGGCGTGCGCGCTCGTCGAGGCCGGCCTGCGGCGGCGTCGGTGCGATGCGGATGCAGGAGACATGATCGATCGGCAGGGCCAGATCACGGCCGACGACGCGGGCGATCTCCAGCGCCTGGTTGTAGCCGCGGGTGCGCAGCCGAGAGGCATGCAGCGGGACCGGCAACAGCACCTCCGGTCGAGGCGGATCGACCTCTCGGACCCGATCCGCGAGACATTGACCGAGCAAGCGCA
>NZ_DATITZ010000095.1:0-7925 GCF_035467215.1 Thiocapsa sp.
AGCAGGAGTCCGGGGAAAATCTCGAGATCCCGCCGGACTTGACCGCCGGAACGTTCGATGACGCCCTGGACATCCCGCCCGCCGGCGGGGCGACCTTCTCGGAATACAGCGGAAGTCGCGCGCAACGCCAGCGCATCGCGGCCTCGGGCGAGGTGCTCCCGGAGACACCCAACGTGGAGTTGAGGCGGCGTGACTCCGAGCGCTGGCTCGAGGTTCAGGCCTCGCCGCAGCAGGTGTGGCCCAAGGTCATCTCCTTCTGGCGCGAGCAGGGCATCCTGTTGGTGGAGCAGAATCCGTCGGTCGGCGTGATGCGCACCGATTGGCTGGACAACCGCGCCGAGATCCGGCGCGATTTCGTCACGCGAATGATCAGCAAGGTCGCCGAAGGGGTCTACGCGACCTCGACGCGTGATCAGTACAGCGTGCGTATCGAGCCCGGTACGGCATCGGGCACCACAGATATTCATCTCACGCATCGCGGGATGGAGGAGCGTCTGGTGACCAACGCCATCGGTGACGGAAGCCGAACCATTTGGGAGCCCGCCGGGACCGATCCCGGCAAGGAAGCCGAGATGCTGAGACGCCTCATGGTCTTCCTGGGTGCGTCCGAGCAACGTGCCGCAGCCGTGGGTCCTGTCTCCTCCGCGGGCAGCTCCGGCGACGCCGGAAGCGGCCTTGCCATGCAGCCCGTCGGCGCTCGGCTGGTCAACGAGGGCGGTTCGCAGACCCTGGTGATCCAGGAGGATTTCCGGCGCGCTTGGAGAACGGCCGGATCGGCACTGGATCGCGCCGGATTCGCCGTGGAAGATCGCGATCTCAGCAGCGGCATCTACTATGTCCGCTACGCGGGGCAGGATGGTGAGTCCGACGACAAGCGCCCCGGCCTCCTCTCGCGGATGGCCTTCTGGAAGAAAAACGAGGTCGATCCGGTCAAGCAGTATCAGGTGCGCGTGCAGGGGGGCGAGACCGAATCGCGCGTGACCGTGCTGGACGCGAGCGGGAAACCCGACACCTCCGAGTCGAGCCAACGGATCCTGACGCTGATGAAGGAACAAATGCGTTAGGCCAGGGTAGAGGTGCGTTTCTGCTCGCTCGGCAGCGGCAGCCGCGGCAATGCCACGCTGGTGGAAAGCGCCGGGTGCCGCGTGCTGGTGGACAACGGATTCAGCCTACGCGAGCTGCATCAACGTCTTCGGTCGGTCGATGTCGAGCCGAACAGCATCGATGCCCTGCTCCTGACCCACGAGCACGCCGACCATGTGAAGGGTGTTTGGTCCTTCGCGCGGCGGCATCGCGTGGAGGTCTGGACAACGCCCGGGACGTGGCGGGCGGTGGGCGCCCCGGAGATCCCGAGGTTGCGGCTGCTCTCCGGTCAGGGGCAGTCGATGCGGATCGACGGCCTGCATATCCGCTCCTATCCGGTTCCGCACGACGCGCGCGAGCCCTGTCAGTTCTTGTTCGAGGCCGACGGGCGTCGCCTGGGGATGTTGACGGATGCCGGCTGCGCGACACCCCACATGACCGAGGTTCTCCGGGACTGCGACGCGCTGATCCTGGAGCTCAACCATGATCCGGAGCTGCTGCGTCGCGGACCTTATCCGCTGAGCCTGCAACGGCGCGTCGCCGGCGACTTCGGCCATCTCAGCAACCAGCAGGCCGCCCGTCTGCTCGATGCCTTGCCGCACCGTGCCATCGCGCAGCTCTGCGTCGCGCATGTCAGCGAGACCAACAACCATCCCGATCTGGTCCATGCAAGCATCCGCGGGGTCTGCGAGTCGCTCGCCGAACGGACATTGATCCTGGAGCAGGATCGGCCGAGTGCTTGGTGCGCGTCTTGACGATCCAGCCGGCTCAGCGTCAGGCCGGGGTGATCAAAGCGAACCCCGCATCCCCGCGCGGCCCACGTCGGAATCCTCCAGCTCAGCCCCGCGCACCTGTTGAATCGCTTCGCAGTCTCGTCCGCCTTGCGATTGCCAGCGCCGCCTTTCTGGCCTCGTCGAGCAATAGCACGCTGGAGGCCACGAGCGCGGCCTTGAGCCAATCCTCGGCGTTCAGGTGGGTGGTCGCGAAGATATTTTGAGCCTCGGGCCAATTCACGACCAGGACTTGGAGTGCGAGGACGGCACCCAAGGCCAACCAGAGTTTGCCGTTTGCGAGGAAGTGGGTGTTGAAGGCGCTGCCGTGCTCGCTGCGGGCATTGAAGACATTGAAGAACTGAAAGAGCACAAAGGTGGTGAAGGCGAGGGTGAGGGCGTAGGCCTCGCCATGGCTGGTCAAGGCATCCTGAAACAGCCAGAGGGTGCCGGCCATCATGGTGGTGCCGTAGAGGCCGAGCAGCGCCGAGCGCTTCAGCGTGAGGATCTGAGAGTCCTGTCGCCGGGGCAGGGCACGCATGATGCCGGGGCGCGCCGGCTCGACGCCGAGCGTCATCGCGGGCGGGCCGTCCATGATGATGTTGATCCAGAGGAGTTGGATCGCGGTGAAGGGTGTCGGCAACCCCATCAGGGTCGCCGCCAGCACGGTGAGGATGGCGCCGATGTTGGTCGAGAGTTGAAAGCGCACGAACTTCACGATGTTGTCGAAGATGACGCGCCCTTCTTCGACCGCCCGGACGATGGTCGCGAAGTTGTCGTCCATCAGCACCATGGTCGCGGCCTCGCGTGTCACGGCCGTGCCTGTCAGACCCATGGCGACACCGATATCCGCGGCCTTGACCGCGGGTGCGTCGTTCACCCCGTCGCCGGTCATGGCGACGACATGGCCGCGCGCCTTGAGCGCCTTCACGATGCGAACCTTGTGGGCCGGCGAGACCCGCGCGATGACGCCGATGCCCTCGATCCGCCGCCCGAGCGTGGCCTCGTCCATCGCGTCGAGCTCGGCGCCGGTGACGACCTCGCCCGTCAGCCCCAGCTCGCGTCCGATGGCCTCGGCGGTGAGCTTATGGTCGCCCGTGATCATCTTGACCTGGATGCCGGCCTGCCCACAGCGGGCAATGGCCTCGGCGGCCTCCGGGCGCGGCGGGTCCATCAAACCGGCGAGCCCCAGAAAGGTCCAGCCCTCGGCCCATCGCCACAGGTCGTCCGCGGGCTCGAAATCACGGGCCGGGATGGTCCGGCGTGCCACGGCGAGCACCCGTAGGGCTTGGCTCGCGAGGTGCTCGTTCTCGGCCTCGATGCGCTCGCGGGTCGCGCTGTCGAGTGGTTGCTCGCCGCTCGCGGTCAGCCAGTGCGAGGCGCGGGCGAGCAGGACGTCCGGGGCGCCTTTGATGAACAACTCGACCTGATCGCCGGCGTGGTGAAAGGTCGCCATGAATTTGTGAGCCGAGTCGAAGGGGATCTCGGCGATCCGCGGGCGGCGCGCCTGCTCGGACTCGGGGTCGAGACCGGCTTTGCGTGCGAGAACCCAGAGGGCGCCCTCGGTGGGATCTCCGATCAACTCGCCGTCGCGCACCCTCGACTCGTTGCAGAGCGCCATGGGGCGGCCTAAGTCGATCGGATCGATCGGATCGATCTCATCGTTCCGCGTGCTCGCCCCGCTCGGATCAATCCGAAGGATCGCGCCCTCGGTCCCGTAGCCGTCGCCGTCGACTGTGAATCGCGCACCCGCAAACCAGACGGCACGCGCGGTCATCCGGTTGAGTGTGAGCGTGCCGGTCTTGTCGGAACAGATGACGGTGGTTGAGCCCAGGGTCTCGACCGCCGAGAGCTTCTTGAGGATCGCCCGGTTCTGGGCCATCCGCCACATGCCGATCGCCAGGGTGACGGTGACGACGGCCGGCAGGCCCTCGGGGATCGCCGCCACCGCGAGGGCCACGGCGGTAATGGCGGCCTGCGTCCAGGGCAGCCCGCGTGACAGGTCGAGGAGGAAGATCAGGGTGACGATGACCCCGGCGATCGCCGCCAACCGCTTGCCGAGCGTATCCAACTGACGCTGCAGCGGTGTCCCGGAGTCCGGCGTCTCGGCGATCAGCCCGGCCAGCCGGCCGATCTCGGTGGTCATGCCGGTGCCGACGACGAGCATCTCGGCCCGACCGCGCGTCACCACCGTGTTCATGTAAAGCATGTTCAGGCGCTCGGCCAGTGGCGGATCGGCTGCGTCCAAGGCCTGCGTGCTCTTGCCGACCGGCTGGGACTCACCGGTCAGGGCAGCCTCGTCGACCTCCAGGTTGGGCGCCGCGAGCAGGCGCCCATCCGCAGGGACGCGATCACCCGCTTCGAGCAGGACGAGATCACCGGGCACCAGCTCAGTCGCTTCGACCTCGCCGATCCGACCGTCACGGCGCACGCGAGCACGGACGGCAACCATCGCCTTCAGCGTGGAGAGTGTGCGCTCCGCACGGTACTCTTGATAGAAGCCGAGCGCGGCATTCAGGACCACGACGACCAGGATGACCACGGTGTCTTTGAGATCCCCGATCGTCCAGGCCAGTGCGGCCGCGAAGAGGAGGACGATCACCAGTAGGTTTCTGAACTGATCCAGGAATCTCAGCCACAGCGGGCGCGACTTGGGCTCGGCGAGTGCGTTCTCGCCGTGACGGCGACGTCGCGCGTCCGCTTCGTCCGTGGAGAGTCCCCGAGCGGGATCCACGTCCAGCACCTCGATCGTCTCGGCGACACTCGAGCGGTGCCACTGTCTCGAATCCGTGTCCACAGTCATCGGCCTTCCCCGGTCTCGGTCACCGGTCTCGCGTACCGGTGCTCAGCCTTCCAGCCCGATCAGTCCTCGGTCAGCCAACCCTGCAGGGCCTCCACGAGTGCCTGGGCCTGGGCGCGGCTGGAGATGTTGAACTTCGACTGCTGTCGGTACTCGCCGCCGCGCTTCTGATAGCGGCGAATCGTATATTTGTCCGCACCGTACGCCTCCTTTGCGCGGTCCCAATCCTGATAGCGAAAGAGGATCGTGGTCCAACTGCCCTTGGAGAGGACGACCTTGTCGATCTCCTTGGTCGTGTCGATACCGTCTTCGGTGTAGTTTACCGTCAGATCTTCGATCCGTTCGGCCATGCGGGCGCTCCTGTGCGTGTCTGTCAGGGGGGTGGGTCGGCCCTCGCACCGTTGCGTTCGAGGGTCGAGACGATAAACCGGGCGTCGCGCCCGGGCGCCGATTCTCGCGCAATCCGCAGCGGCAAGCGACCGTCACCGGTGGCTTGATTCACATCGGCACCCGCGAGGATGAGTCGCCGTACCGTCTCGAGGTGCCCGTTTCGGATGGCGACATGCAGCGGCGCATCCCCGTTTGGATCCGGCTCGTCGAGCTGTGCACCCGCATTGAGGAGGAAATTCAAGGAATCGCGGTCGAGCACGCCCGTCTCGACCAACCCGACCAACGTCGCCTGTGGATCGAGCGGCGCGCCTTGGTCGATGAGCATGCTCGCGACCTGAGTGCGCCCGTGCTCGAGTGCGACGTCGAGCGGCCTCTTTCCCGCGGTGTTCCGCGCCTCGATATCCGCTCCCTTGCGGGCGAGCTCCCGCGTGATCGCGACACGACCGGCGCGCGCGGCGACGTGCAGCGGCGGGTCGCCGTGCGCATCGGGTAGATCGAGGTCGCTCTTCCAGTAGATATGACGCGAGACCTGGTCGATGTCTCCGATCTCGACCGCCCGGTGCAGATTCACGGTCGGCGCGGCAGGTTCCGTACAGCCCGCGAGCGACAAGGCCGCGGTCAGAATCAGCGTCGGAACGTCGTTCTTCATGCTGCCTGCGCTCCGGACTCGCCGCAGCGGGGCCGCCTGTTGCGGTCGTCTGCCCTGACCCCGCAGCGCGCGTATGGGCTGCCCCAACCGGCCGGTCGTGCTAACGTAAACGCCATGATCTGGAAACTCCTCCTCACCGCTGCCGTCATTTTCGGGGCCTATCTGGTGATCCGCGCACGCATCATGCGCTCTCGCGAGGCCGCCGGCCTCGTGGCGCCGCGTCCGCCGCTGATTCCCCCGGCGCTGATCCGCCCGCTCGCCTACGTCCTACTCGGGATCATGTTGATCGGGAGTCTGTCGCTTCTTGTTCGGGATTGGGGCCGCGATTGGGAGATCATCCCTGTTCAGGTCGTCAATGCCAACACGGGAGAGGTCACGCACTACGAGGTCCGACGCGGCAGTGTCGACGGCCGGCGATTCGTAACCTCCGATGGCCGAGAGATCCGTATCGCCGACGTCGAACGCTTGGTGATGGGCACCGACCGCTAGACCAACAGCGTCCGGTCAGCTTATCGCGACGTTCCCGGACGGGTCGACGTGTCGAACGCAGAGGGTGCGAACCCCGCCGGGCGCCCGGTCCGTGGCGCACGGAGGGCCTGCGGTGGTCGGTCTACTCGACCGTGACGGTGATCCGCTCCGAGATGATCGGCGGATCGTGCGGGATGTGGTTTTTGTCGCCCAGGATGATCTGCAGGGTGTGCTCGCCCGGCGGCAAGGTGACCTCGGTCTCGGTCTGACCGCCCCCGAAATGCAGGATGTCGGCGCTGATCGGTTGATCGAGCGGCGGCAGGCTGTCCATGTCGACCAGTAGATGATGATGTCCCGTCTTGGGGAGATCGGCTCCCGCCGGTGCAACTCCCATCCCCGTGAGTCCGAACCGCACCACGAAGGTTTGCGGCACGGTCGACCCGTCCTCGGGCGTGATGATGTAGGCCCGGGCGTCCTCGGGTGCCGGGGTGCGCTCGACGGCGCCGACCGCGCCCGGTGCGCCGAGGGTTAGGCCGGCGGCGATCAACAGGGCCGTGACGGGCAGCCCGGAGATTTTCTTCGTCTTCATCGGTGTCCTCCTCTCATGGTTTCGGACAGATTCGGAGGCGTCGTGCCCCCGTAAAAGAGTCAGGAGCCCCGGCAGTGATTTCAACCTCGGCCGCGTCCAGACCGGGGGCGATGTCTCGGTCGGGCTCCGCAGCGTGTCGTGCTGCCCGTCGCGAACATAAGCGTCAACTTAAATTGACAACTACCAATGACAATTAAAGTTGACAATGCTCGTACGTCTATAGGAGTATCCCTCAGAGATAGTGCTCGACCGAAAACCCCGTTTTTTCCCGCCCCGGCACCCCGTCCTGAATGGCGGGACGGGGCCAGCGTATTCAATTCAGCCTCATTCGATGCGTATTCGCGCAATCTAGACGCCTGAATAAGAATGACTCGCATCGCCGCCAGACTGCAGGCGCACTGCAGGCGCACCACTCCCGTCGGGGTCGGTATCCAGCCCGATCGACAGGGTCAAGCGGCGCGTCGTCGGCGCTGTCGTTCCCGCTCGCGTCGCGCCTCGTCGGCCTCCTGCGCAAGCAGCAGCGCGCCGATGCGCTGGAGGTTGCGCGCCACCACCGCCAAGGCGACGTAGCGCTTGAAGCCGTCGATCCCGTGATCGCGACAGCGGTCGAGCCCGTGGACCTCCAGCGCGTTGATGGTGGACTCCACGGCGGAGTGTTTGCGGCGCAGCTGGATGAAGCGCGGATCGCCTTCGCGTTCGCGCTCGGCGGCCGAGCATTTGCCCTTTTTGGGCAACACCGGAAAGTCGATCACCTCGGCCAACCCGCGTTGGTTGGCGGGGCTGTGAAAGCCCTTGTCCATGCTCGCGCTGGCGAGCGTCGGGAAGCGCGCCACGATCTCTTCCACCAGGGGCACGGCGACCTGATCGTCGGTGATGCGCTCCATCACCCGATGGTGCAGGATGAAGCCGTGCTGGTCCTCGCCGATCGCCACGCGCAGACCCAGCTCCACCGGCACACCGGCCTTGCCTTTGCTGATCCACTCGGTGTGGGGCTGGAAGATCGAGAAGACCTTCTCGGCATGCGGGATGGTCTGACCGCACAGCACGCGGCGCCGGATCTGGTCGATCTGCCGCTCGCCGTGGGCGATGAAGGCATCCAGCGGCGCGAGCTGGACGTGCGGCAACGCGGCGATCAGGTGCAGGCGGATGCGCGTCTCGCGCGCCCGCATCAGAAAG
>NZ_DATITZ010000096.1:0-6788 GCF_035467215.1 Thiocapsa sp.
AGGCCGCCAGATTGCCGACATCGCGCTCCAGCATTCGCGCGGCATTGTTGTTGGCCGCCGCATCGACCGCTTGGGGAAGGTCGATGATCACGGGGCCATACTGGTCGACTAGGATGTTGAACTCAGAAAGATCGCCGTGAACGAGCCCGCTGCAGAGCATGCGCACCACATCCTTGATCAGGATCTCGTGGTACCGCAGCGCTTGCTCGCCGGTCAGGTCCAGATCATTGAGCCGCGGCGCCGCATTGCCCTCATCGTCGGTGACCAGCTCCATCAACAAGACACCTTCGACATACAGATGAGGCTTGGGCACGCGCACACCCGCAGCGGCCAACCGGTACAAGGCATCGACCTCGGTATTCTGCCAAACGTCTTCCTGCTGCTGGCGTCCGTAACGCGAGCCCTTCGCCATGGCGCGCGCTTGTCGGCTGTTTCTCACCTTACGCCCTTCGCTGTACAAGACCTGCTTATGAAAACCCCGTTGATTGGCTTCCTTGTAGACCTTGGCACAGCGCACCGCGCCATCGGCATGCACCACATAGACCGCGGCCTCCTTGCCGCTCTTGAGCGGCCGGATGACCTCGTCGATTAGGCCGTCTTGGACTAAGGGTTCGAGGCGTTTGGGAATCTTCATAGATGTCCTGTTGTGAATTGGCAAAGCCGGACCCGAGCGGTATGGCATCGGGGGCTGCGTCGAGAGTCATCGCGCGATCGGAGTCGCGCAGCCCACGGGATGTCATGCGCCGAGGTGCAGCTGCGAGCGATGGATCTCGCCCGGCTGTCGGCGCACCTTAGTCTCGACTCGTGCGGCGAACAACGTATATCAAACACCGTCTGGGCGCCAAACAGCGCGCAGATCCTCCTGCCGCAATCGGGGAACCTCACGGTCCCTCGAGCCCATCGAGGAGGAGCGGGAGCGATCGCCCGCACCGGACCGATGCAGCGCAATTGTCATGTGCACGTAACAACTCGATGAGCTAATTTCCTTACCATCCGCTGGCCGGGATCGGTTTTTGCCGACCCAGGCAGATCCGAGCTGTCTCGACGTCGTGCCGCATCCGCGGTCGGCGCCGGAGTCGGTTTCGGGAAGCGGCCTCTTGGATTGTCGTCCCGCTTCTTTGTCTCGGGTCAGGTTTCTCGGATGACGGCCGGCCGACTCCGTTGCGAAGGGGTCGGTTCGGAAAGCGTCATCCGGATCTTGTCTCGGGAGCGGCGGCATCGGTTCGGTAGGCGATCAACCCAGCGAAGAGACGAATCAAATGCGGAAAACCAAGATTGGGCTGGCCTTGGCCACTCTCCTGACGGTCGGTCTGGCGGGCACCAGCCAGGCGACCTTCGGGTTGAGCGACTCGTGGGCGTCATCGTACGATCTGCGTTGGCGCCCGCCCGTCCAGAGCTTTCAGCGGATCGCAACACTCGGAAACTACCTGAACCGGGACGACATCGCCGAGGAGACGGTGTCCGAGATCATTGCCGCGACCCAAGACGGAAATATTCTGGTCTATACGGACAGCCCCGGTGAGCGTATCGGCTTTATCGACATCGCGGATCCGAGCATTCCGCAGCCGATCGGGACGTTGGAGCTGCCTGGTGAGCCGACCTCCGTCGATATCCTGGACAATAACCTTGCGCTGGTTGCGGTGAACACCAGCGAGAGCTTCGTCGTCGCGAGCGGCCAGTTGGTGGTGGTCGAGATCGCGACCCGGACGATCATCGGTGCGATCGAGCTGGGAGGCCAACCGGATTCGATCAAGATCAGTCCCGATCGTCGCTACGTCGCCATTGCGATCGAGAACGAGCGTGATGAAGAGATCGAAGTCGGTGATGTCGAGGGCGGTCTTCCGCAGCTGCCCGCGGGGTTCCTCGCGATCGTCGACATCAAGGGCAAGGATCCGGCGAATTGGTTGCTGCGGACCGTCGACCTGACGGGTCTTGCGAGCTACGCGCCCGAGGATCCCGAGCCCGAATTCGTGGACATCAACGCCGCGAACGAGGCCGTAGTCTCGCTCCAGGAGAACAATCATCTGGCGATCGTCGATCTGGTCCGCGGCGTCGTGACGCGTCACTTCGAGGCCGGCACGGTGTCATTGGACGGGATCGACGCCACGGAAGACGACGTTATTGCACTGACGGAGTCCCTAGCCGACATCCCGCGGGAGCCCGATGCCGTGGCATGGGTTCCGACCGGCCGCTTCGGCCGCGGCCACGGCATCGCGACAGCCAACGAGGGTGACCTGTTCGGTGGCAGCCGCGGATTCTCGATCTTCGACCGCAGGGGGGGCGTGCTCTTCGATAGCGGAGCCTCGCTCGAAGAGATCGCGGTCCAGCACGGTCATTACCCGGAGTCACGTTCCGAAAACAAGGGCAATGAGCCCGAGTCGATCGAATACGGCCGCTTCGGCGCTCGGGATTACCTCTTCGTCGGCTCTGAACGCGGCAGCTTCGTGGCCATCTATGAGCTGACGGGAAACGGCCCGGTCTTCAAGCAGCTCCTGCCGGCGCCCTTGGGTCCGGAAGGGTTGCTCGCGATTCCGTCCCGCAATCTCCTGATCGCTACCGGCGAGAACGACGATCCCGAGTTCGGCGTGCGCTCCGCGGTCATGATCTACCAGCTCAATCGTGGCCGGCCGACCTATCCCGAGATCTTGTCCGACACCGCCGGCGGCTCGCCGATCCCCTGGTCGGCCTTGTCCGGGCTGGTCGCTGTTCCCGGAGAGCCGAATCGCCTGCTGGCGGTTTGGGATTCCTACTACTCCGAAAGCCGCATCTTCGGCATTGATGTCTCTGCCAAGCCGGCCGTGATCACCGACGCCCTGACCATCCAAGGCGGCTCCGGCAACTATGATCCGGAAGGCATCGCGGTGGCGCCGGACGGTACCCTCTGGATCGCCAGCGAAGGAAACGCGAGCGATTCGCGGCCGAATCGTCTGCTTCAGGTCGATCCGACCACCGGTCAGGTCATGCAGGAGATCGGTCTGCCCCCGGAGGTTCTGACGTGTCGTGCGGCGACAGCGAACCGGACGACCCTGGGTTCGGGCTTCGAGGGTGTTGCGGTCGAGCCGATCGTTGGCGGATATCGTTTGTTGGTCGCCCAGCAGCGCGGTTGGGACTACACGACGGGCGAATGCGAGGCGCTCGACGACGATGCAGGTGGCCTGAATGCGCTCGGTCAGCCGAACCTGACGCGGATTTGGATCTACGACCCGAAGGCGATGTCCTGGGATCACGTGGCGTGGGAGTTGGCGGCCTTGCCCGTAAACGCGTCCTGGGTCGGACTCTCCGAGATCACACGCGCCCGAGGCGGGTCCTACGTGCTGATCGAGCGCGACAATCTGACCGGAGATTTCGCCGCACTCAAGACGCTCGTCAGGGTGTCGAAGCGCGACCTGCGCGACGGTGTGGTCGCCGAAGACGATAAGGCTATCTATGATCTGATACCGCGTTTGAAGTCGACCCATGGTTGGATCACGGACAAACCGGAAGGGGTCGCGATTACCGCAGCCGGGCGTACCTTCGTGGTGACCGACAACGACGGTGTGGACGACTGGTCGGGCGAAACCTGGTTCATGGATCTCGGATTCTTCCCGCGGCTTTTCGACTGATCACGCGTCGCTTCGATTGCAGGATGCCTCAGATCGATCAAGTCCGGAATGCGGGGCACGGATGCGCCGCGACTGACGATGTATGCGGTCCACGAGATTTCATGTGACGTCTCCCGTCAACACCGGGCACCTTTTTAGGGGATTCGCCCGAGAGAGGCAGGCTCCCGAACACCAAAAGCAGCATGAGAGCCGATACCCGAACCGCGATGCGCCAGGTCATCGATCAGGTGCGCGCCGCGATCCCGTTCGACGCGGCACCTGCCCGCGTCTGCAGCGGCGACTGCTCAGGCTGCGCGCAGAAGCTGTTGGACTATCTGGACGGAGAACTGGCGACCTGGGAGCAGCGGCTCGCCGAGGGAGACCGGCCGAGTCTTGCAGACCTGTCGCATTTGGCTAAGACCGCTCGCAAGATCCATCGCGTGCTGGTGCGTAACAGCATCCTGGTCGAGGAGGCCGAGCCGAGGTGATTTAGAGCTCTGTCGCTGACTTGAGCGCGGATGTCTACGATGCTCGAGGCGATGCCCTGCGGCACGCCGAAGCCCGCCGCTGCGGCGAAGGCCGGCAGGCCTTCGCCATCCTATTCGGAGCGAGCTCATGGCCCCGATCAACGTCATGGCCGAGGCCGACCAGGTCCGCTTCCTCACGCCGGCTTGGTTTGCAGTGCACGCCGCGATGGACAGCGTCCTGGCCGCTCATCTGAACGGGAACCCTGGATCCTGACCGGTGAATACGACACCCACCCAGGGCGCTTCCGCGCTCGACAAACGCAAGCTGCTGGTCTGTGCCAGCGCTGATCTAACAGATCGTCAGCATCGCATCATCCCCGTGCTGTTCAAGCACGAGCCGCAGAGCGTCATCGTATTGCGACATGGCGGCCAGATCTACGCCTATTTGAATCAGTGTGTGCACATGGTGCGACGTCTGGACTGCATGCACGACGCGGTCTTCGATGCAGAGTACGAGCACCTGCGCTGCTCCATGCACGGCATCGTCTACGACCCGACGACCGGTGAATCCTTGAGTGTGTTGTGCTCGGGCGAGCGACTCGAACCCTTGCGCTCCGTGGAGATCGACGGTCAGATCTACCTCGTCGACAAACGCGTGACGGGCCTGACCTGACCTCGGCGAGTCTCGATCTCGCAGGCCACTGCCCGCGCACGGCAGACAACCGGCCACCGACATCCCTCAGCGAGCAATTCAGATGAAAACCACCGACAAGATCCGTCAACAACTCGCGGAGAACCCGATTGTCTTGTACCTGATCTTCATCAACGGCGAGATCATCGGCGGCAGCGACATCATCGAGGCTATGCTCGCGAGCGGCGAGCTGCTGCCGATGCTGAAAAGCGCGGCCGGCTGACACCAGACCGAGGATCACATCAGCGAAGGCTTCGCCGGCCAAGGTCTGCAGCAACGACAGAAGGGCGTCTTGGCCCTGTTCAAGGACGAGTTGAAGTCCGGCGCACTGCACGCCTTGACGATCAAGGCTAAAATACCGCAAGAGAAGGCGGCGGACTCCGCCTGATACGATCGCAGACCGCAGCAAAGGTCAGCCGACGCCATCCGCTCTAGTCAGGCGGGTCCGACCAGGGAAAGAGTTTCCGCAATACCCTTTCCGGCAACAGGAGTCGATCGGGTCGGCCCGGAAGGGCCGCAAAGCCGAAGTGCCGATAGAATGCCGCCGCCGACGGATCCTTGGCATCGACCAACAGCGCAGCCACCGCCAGAACACGGCTGGCCTGAATGACCTTCTTGCAGGCGTCGGACAGCATGATCGAACCGAGTCCTCGGCCCTTGAAGGTCTCGTCGACGGCCAAGCGCCCGAGCGACGCCACGGGCACCGGATAGCGGGTAAGCTTGCGTGCCAAATCCAAGGGTAAGTCCTCCGCACTCACGCTCCCTCCGCTCAAGGAGAAGAATCCTGCCGGCCGGCATGGTTCATCCCGACGCGTGGCGACAAACATCCGCGCCACGCTTCGGCGCACATCCTGCGAGGCATAGCGCCGCAGATAGACGTCGAGATCCTGTTGACCGCAGTGAAAGGCGTCATTCTCGACCGCGTCGTCGAGCGGCCGGATGAGATAGCTCACGAACGCTCGACCTGCTCGGCATGACGTTCCACAGCGCGCTGCAAGGCGGTGTTGGGTGCGTCGGGGGCATCGAGCGCGGCCAAGAACGCCTGGAAGTCCTCGACTCGCAGGGTGATCGATTCCTGCTCCTGCACGATCCGCTCGGCCGCCGCAACGGCCCTGGAGAGGACGAACTCGGACAGGTTGGCGTGTGCGTAGCCGGCCGCCTTGTCGAGCAACTTTCGGGTACGCTCGTCGCAGCGAATATGCAGGCGGCTGTCTTTGTTGGCGGTCTGGCTCATCGTGGGCTCCGGAGTCGGAAGGCACCCAAAGTGTGCGCCGTACGTACGCACATGAAAAGCCGGTGGCGGTGCATCGTCATCGGGATGATCGGGTTGGGGATGGCAAGAGGTTCTCCCGCGAAGATGCGAAGACACAAAGAAACTGTCCTCTAGCCCGATCGGCGTTCACGGGTTCAGGTATCGCGATGGCCCGGGAGCGACCTGAACCTGATGCCGAGCCGACGCGCTCCTGCTGCAGCTAAACGCGCTTATGGAAAGCTTTCCATAAGCGCGTTTATGCAATGCTCGCGATTATGCAAAGTGGGCCTTCGCAGCGCTCGCTGAGGCCCTTTGCACGGTGGCTGACCTGCGCTGCGAACTCTGCATAATCACAGTGTCTTCAGGAAGTCGATCAGGCTCTCGGACCCCCGGTAGCGTCGGGGTATTGTGTCCGATCCGCGGAGCTAGCCCGAACCTACGCACTCGTCGGTAGATCGGCTTCCCCGTACAGCTGCGTCACCACAGGGCTTTTGTGGTCATGCAAGAGTGCGTTCGGTCAGGTGCCTGCAGTCGAGGCCGGACGACGTGTACCCCTGCTCATGATCGCGTCCTGATGGGTGGAGTCACGACTTCAGAGACTCACACGATTATGTCGAGACTTCAGATCCCGTGACCCGTACTTGGCGGTTTCCTGCCTATACTCGGCGAATGCGAGATTTTCGGCATTTTCACTCGCCGATAATCGCGAAGTTCTCGGTCAACAACGAGCGCATCTGATCACGATACAGATGCGAATTCTCGAAGAAGCCTTCGCAAGCGCTCCGAAAATCGCCGAA
>NZ_DATITZ010000097.1:0-13951 GCF_035467215.1 Thiocapsa sp.
CGTCCTCGACCAGAAAATCCACCGCGGCACCCAGCCGCGAACAGATGGGATGACCCAGCCGATTGCGCTCGTGCGCGGCGTGCTGATCGCGCTTCGGATCGATCCGCCCCGGAATCGCCTTCGCCAGCGGCGCGGAGCAGAAACCATAGGTCAGGCGGATCATCCCGAAATACTCGATCACCGGGTCCAGCACCCAGGTCGCCAGATCGCACAGCGCCGTGTAGGACTCGGGTTGCTCGGGACGGTTGGCCAGCCCAGTGGCGGCCTGCGTCTCGCCGCATTCGATCAATTGACGGTAGGTGAGAGAACGCCCGCACGGCGCGTCCAGGTCCGGGATCGTCCGCGAACGCACCAGGGCGCCGTCCTCGATCCTCCAGCGCCGTTGCTCGAGCAGCGCATCGAAGGCGGCCGGCGCCGGCCCATAGCCCGACGCCGGCAGCACGCCGAGCGCGTCGAGCGCCTCGTCGAACGCGAGCTGCTCCGGATACCCGTCGCATTCCTCGTTGATGTAGCGTGATTTGCGATAGAGATACGGCGGCTCGAAGTCCTCGCCGTAGGCGAAATAATCGATATCCTGCTCGCGCAGCTTGATCTTGACCCGCTCGACCATTCGCGGCAGCGCCCTGCCCTCGAAATCGTCGTACCGCATCAGGCTCAGCTTGCCCGAGCCGATGTGGATCTTCACCAAATCCGCCTCGCGGATATCGCCGTAGAGCATCGAGGCGGCGCCCACATAAACCCGCAAGAGCGCCGGCAACTGCTCGACCAATCGGCTATGCAGTTGCAGCGAGGCGCCCGGATCGAGCCAGCCCAAACCGTGCTCTGCGGCCGATCGGCAGGCGGCGGCAATCGCCTCGGTGTCGGCGATCCGAAAGAGCTGCGTGCGACCGGCCTCCAGCGCGGCCGGATAGTCGCCGAAGAATGCCTTGATATCACGCTGCAGGCCGGCGTCCAGATGCTTGTAGGCACGCCGTTGACTGAACTGCTGAAGCGCGAAATAGACCTCCAGGTCAGCGATGCGCGCCTGCTCGGCCTCCGCGAGCGCCACCTCCGCGCCTTCCGGGCCCTTCTGATCTGCAAGGAAACGCAGCGCCTTGCCGAGACTGCCGAAGCCCTCGATCAAGGGCAGCAGGTCATCGACCTCGCTCTTGTCCGGCGTGCGCCCCAGACCCAACCAGGTCTCCCAAAGGCGCTCCAACGGCTCGCGATAGACGGCGTAGCGTTCCGCCGCACGATCGCGCCGAGCCGGTCGCTCGCGCGGGGTCGGCGCCGGACGCGTGCTCGGCAGCCTGAGCCGACTGCTTCTGCGGCTGTAGCGCTCCACCAAAAAGCGCTGCTCCGCGTCCTTGTCGCGGAACACATAGAGCACGCCCGGCGCGACCGGGATCGGCTCCTCGTCCAGCACCTGCTCCAGATACGCCTTGATCTCGGACTGGGTGTAATAGCGCTGAAAGGTGCCGCGCTGCGTCATCACACCGTCGCGAAACCGCTCCCCGCGCGGGTCGTTTTGGTTGGTCAGCATGACCGACACCACCAACAGCCGCTCGGCGAGCGACCAGGCCCGGGTCAAGGCCACCAGCCGCTCGTCGAAGTCTTCGATGACGTTGATCACGAAACCGAGATTGACGATATCGGCCGCGGCGATCGGCTCGTCCGGCGCGAAATAGGGATCCCATCCGGAGGCGGTCAGCCCGTTCTCGCGCAAGCCGCGCACGTCGTCACCGCGTCCGCAGCCGTAGTCGAACAGCCGATAGCGCCCGTCCAGGAAACCATGCCGCGCCAGCGTCTGAACCGGCGCCGAGAAACCGTAGCGGACCATGGCGGTGCGGTGTCGCGCCGCCTCCCAATCGAGCGCACCTCGGAGTCCGACAGCGTCGCGAGACAAGACGCCGCCCTCCCCCGCCTCGGCCCCTGTCCCGGCCAAGTCCCCGTCGGCAGGCTCGCCCGCGACACCGTCGAGATTGCCGATCGGGACCAGCGTATGCCCCTCGATGCGGTACCCCGCATCCGCGACCAGCGCCTCCCACTGACGCCGATAACCGATACGCTTGGGGTCGTCGAACAGACCGATCGATTCGGCCTGCTCGGTCAATGCGACATACTCGGCTCTGCCCGGATGATCGCCGGGGAGCAACAGCTCCTTGCGATGCAGGATGGGCGGATTCAGCGAGTCCTCATAGGTGCGATAACCCGTCTCGCCGGTTGTGCGATCCACACGCCAACTCTCCTTCAGCGCCGGGAACGGATCCTCGAAAAAGTTCGGGTAGTTCAGAAACGCCACCTCGGAGCCGTCCAGGGCAACGCGCACGACATTGAATGCGGGCTCGACCGACGCCCGAAGCATCTCCAAGGCCGCGTCCACGCCGCTCGTCAACGCGGGCTCGGCGCTGTCGAGCAGCGTTCGATGCAGGTAAAGCCGTCCCGCGACCGCCTTTCCGGAACCCATCGGTTCGTCAGTTCCCCGTGCTCATCAACGGATCCGTCTCGGGAGCCGGCCAGTGGATCTCCAGACCATCGATCACACCGACAGGCGTCGGCCCTTCCAGACCCTGCACGTCCGGCTTCCCGTAAACGCCGTCCGCACCGAGCCGATAGATGGTCAGCACGCGATCCGTCGGGTGCAGCAGCCAGTATTCGCGCACGCCATGACGCTCGTAGAGTGCCCGCTTACGGACCTGATCATGGACCGCGGTGGACGGCGAGAGGAGCTGAAGCGGGCCCGCCGCGAAGCCACCTGCGTGTGGATCCTCTTCATCGACCTCGACAACTTCAAACAGGTGAACGACTCGCTCGGACACGACGCAGGCGATCTCCTCCTGCGCCAGGTGGCCGAGCGCTTGCAGGACTCCGTACGCGACACCGATACCGCCGCCCGATTCGCCGGGGACGAGCTCGTGGTCGTGGCGGCATACATCCCGGACCGGACGCTCCTTCAGACGGGCGCCGAGAAGCTGCTCCAAGTGCTTAGAGAACCCTTCGCGATCGGGGATCAATCCGTGCGCATCGGAGGCAGCATCGGAATCGCCATCTTCCCGGACCATCGCGACGATCCGCAGGCGCTGCTCAGCCGGGCCGATCTTGCCATGTACCAAGCCAAGGCCGCCGGGCGGGGTACGTATCGGTTCGCTGCTACGGACTGACGCAGGGCCGGCCGTCAGCCCGAGCCCAATCTCTCGGCAAGCCATTCGGGCGGACTCTTCAGGTCCTTCAAAAAGGCTTCCGTCCGATGCTTGTCGAGTGCCCCGATCTCTTCGATCCCGGGAAGACCTCGGCGCCAGGTCTCGATGCGCGCCTGCCGAGCCTGCCCGTCGAGAGCCACGATCCGCTGAGCAACCATCTCCAGGAGCTGCTCGACCATTTCACGGTCTTCGCTCGACAGATAGCCAGGCGCCGCGGTGAGCTCCGACTCGATTCGGTCGCAGCCATCGCGAGCGAGGGTCGGGATCTTATCCGCGAGCGTGCGACGCGGGCTCAGCCATTCGGCGGAGCGCCGACGCGCGGCATCCATGCGTTCGGCACCGAGCGCCCGATACACCGAGGTCAGATCCCAGGCGGGATCGATCTCGCGCGCGGAAAGCTCCTCCGTCAGGGCGGCCGACTGATGCCCGATCTGCTGACCGAGGATCTCGGTCAGCAGATCGGGCGACATATCGCCGGCCTCCCAGGTTCCGAGATCGGCCGCGATCCGCTGGAGCTGAAACGCCAGCTCGCTCACCTCCGCCTCGTCGCGCGTGCCGATGAAGATCTCGCGCAGTCGATTCACCCGCGCGAGCGCCTCCTGCAGCGTGCTCTCGGTCTTGGGCACGGCTAAAAAGCGCGGATCGAGCAAGGCCGACGCCGGGCACGACTCAAGGTTCTCCCGTCGCCCCGAACACATCCTCCAAACATCGCGCGTCCAGAATCAGCAGTGCCCATTGTTCCAACTGGTCCGGGTGCGCGCTGCGTATCCGCGCTTCGATCTCGGGCGGGACCGGGCCGAAACGTTGCTGGACCAGGACGTGCAGTATTTTGGCTTGGCCTTGGCCGATGCCCTGCTCGATACCCCGCTCGGTGCCTTGCTCGATGCCTTGCTCAATGCCTTTTTGTTGCGCCATCCGCTCGATGCTGCTCAAGTAATGCATGTGCTTTTCCTCGTCGAATTGCTGGACTTCGGACCATAACTGCTGCTCCAGTCCCTCGGGGAGCGTCAGAACCCAGTCGATGAACCGGAATAACTCAAGAATATCCTGGCGTGCGAAACCGCGCCGATAGAGGCTGCGGATCAGCCCCAGCTTGGCCTGATAGCGATCGGCTGGCGATCCGGCGGTCTCCAGGGCGCTAAGGTGGGCCAGGGTGACGACGGCAAAGGGATTGGCCGAGGACTCGAGCTCCGTTCGGTGTGTCCGATAGGCGGCCAGGCTGACTAAGGGAAACCGTAAACCCATGCGGCAACCCCAACGCGCATAGCCGAACTCGCCGTGTTTGCTCCGACTCGGCTCACCCAGCACCGCCATGCTCACCACCGGCTTGGTGCTCGTGGCTCCTCAGGGCCGGTTCGCTCATGACATGCTCTCTCGCAGAAGAAAGTGAAATCCGTCGCAAAGCGCCGACGCTCCCGGGATAGACGACTTGCAGTCGTCCTCTTCCGGCGGCCATACGCACTGCGGGGTCGAGTTCAATTCGACGATCTCGAAAACCGGACTGAACGCGCTTCGGCCGGTCTCATGAACACGGCTGATCCGGCGGTCCCAGGCACTGCGGTCGGCCATTTTCATCCGGGCAGGGTTGTTCTCCTTGAATCCAAATACAGAGTATCGGGACAGATGTCTTGCTCGTGCGGCCAAGCTACTGTCCCATCCAGAATCATCGCGGTTCTAAAATAACTTCAACCTCGGTATACTTCCTTAGAGGACCGCGCCACCTGGAATCTGAACGATGGTAAGTTTTACTGTTGTTATTGAATACCAGTCGTCCGGGGTGCCGGTAGCAAAACCAAAGCGGATCTTGATGGATGCGACGCGGCCGACATCATTGTCCAAATGCTGACCGCCGAGAAACCGCAATATCCACCCGCAACCACCGGCGGCGCTTTGTTTGTAAATCAAACTGCGTCTGATGGGGACAAATCGTTAAGCACCGGCATCGGGATGATCCGAAGCAAAGCACGCCGCTGGATGTCAGGTCAATGAAGTCCGATCCAGGATATCCACCGCGTCCAGTACCGCCTTCAATCTAGCCAATGGCCGCATCTCCTCGTCCGCCTCGATCTCCGGATAGTCCGGGTGATTGGCTTTGAGTCGATAGCGGCCGTCCGCCGTCTTGGTGACACGACGCAGTAGGTATTGATCCTCGCCGGCGTCGTGACGCTCGACGGCGACGACTTGTCCGTTGAGCGTGCCGGCCTGAGTCGGTGCAATCCGCTCCAACAGAAGGTAGTCGCCATCGTGGATCGGTCGCGATCCGCCGTCCATGGAGTGACCGACGGCGCGCGCGACGAAATCGCGTGCAGGATCAAGGCGGCCGTAACTCTGATCGGCAAAGGAGCAACGTTGCTCGGAGTCGCCGCGACCTCGCCGAAAAGTGCCGCAGGCGATTCGAAGGTCCGGATAGTACGGCAGCTCGATGCGTGCCGGTGTCGACGCGGTCGTGCGCGAGAAAGGCAGCACGCGCGCCGATTCGGTCGATTGCACCTCAGCCCGCTCCGGACCCTCTTCGCCGCTCGAAGTCTTGATTAGACGGGGCTCGTAGGCCGCAAAACGGTAGTCGACCAGCTCTCGGACCATGGATTGGAAGGTATCGAGATCCTCGCCGGCCACATCGAATGTCGGGCAAAAGCGACCTTCGCGGATCTCGAACCAGGCTCGGCTCTGTCCCGAACGGTTGCCCCCGGTCCAGGCGTTGATGGGGTTGGCTCGCCAGTAACGCAGCCATTGGCCGGCCTTGGCGCCGTCCAAATCCTGCAAATCCGTTCTGAGATCCGGAATGAAGCGACGTCTCCGCTGGAAGACAGTACGGGCGTGCTCGGCTAGTTCTTCGACCGACAAGGGCTGGCGAAAGCCGTCGTGGTCCAGGAGCGATTCGAGCAGCACGGCTTTGAAGCTGCGGGTCATAGCCGTGGTCTCGACCTCGCGGAGGAAATCGGTTTGCCGCTCAAGGCAGCCTGCCTCCTGCGTGTCGAGATCGTTCTGATCCTGCAGCAAGGCGAACCACTGACCGTGGAGGCGTCGCAGTTCCGGAATGTTCGATCCGCTGCGGTAAAACTCGGCGATGGTCGGACGGCGACCGAGAGATTCCCGCAGGGCCTGATAGTCGGATGTCGGTCCTCGTCCTTGAAGGCGCGCGAGGAAATCGATGATGGCAAGATCGTAGGTCGCAAAGCAGCCGGGCGGCAGAGGCAGATCGCCCTTACGCGCCTTGCGAGCGAAGTCCGCCAGCGCGGCGTAACCCGAACCCACGTCGAAAAGCGCCTGTGGTTTGTTGGAAAACCCTTTGTGATTGCCGATGAAGTCCAGCACGACCAGGTGATCCTTGTCCGGTGCTCGCCGCAGCCCACGTCCCAATTGTTGGAGGAACAGGACCTTCGATTCCGTCGGGCGCAGCATCATGACGGTATCGATGGCCGGTAAGTCCACGCCCTCGTTGAAGAGATCCACCGCAAAAATCACTTGGAGGTCACCCCGTTCGAGCTGCTCCAAGGCGGCGCTGCGATCGAGCGAGGAACCCTGATAGACCGCAGCGGCGCGGATGCCCTCTTTGCGGAAGCGCTCGGCCATGAAGTCCGCATGACGTCGCGAGACGCAGAACGCCAGGGTCCGGCTTTGGCCCTTCTCCTGCCAATGTGCCAAGGCATGACGAGCTCGCCCGAGGGTCGCGAGCTTGTTCGAGAGTGACTCGGGATCGAAACGGCCGTTGCGCCAGGGAATGTCCTGATAGTCGACGGTTTCGTCGTAGATGCCGAAATAGCGGAACCGGCACAAAAGCCCCAAGGTGACGCCGTCGAACAGGTTGCGGCCGTAGACCAGATTGTCGTCGCACAGACTCAGGATGTCGGACTGATCCGTTCGCTCGGGGGTTGCGGTCAGGCCAAGCAGGAAACGCGGCTGGAAATGACCGAGCAGCCGCCGATAGGTCGGCGCCGCGGCGTGATGGAATTCATCGACGACGACATAATCGAAGTGATCCGGCGCGAACCGTTCCAGATGACGCGACTGCCCGAGCGTCTGTACCGAGGCGAACAAAAGGTCCACATCGGCATCCTTGTGCTCGCCGGTATAGCGCCCGACACGGCGACCGGGTTGAACCAGCTGAAAGCTCGACTCGGCTTGGAGCAGGATTTCCTCGCGATGGGCGACGAAAAGAAGTCGCGCAGCGGACATGCGTTCGCTGTCGAAGGCGGCCAAGAAGGTTTTGCCGAGCCCCGTCGCCATGACCACCAAGCCGCGCCGATAGCCAGCGGCGCGGGTCGCATCGAGTGCCGCAAGCGCTTCGAGCTGGACCTCGTTCGGCATAGGCCGCGGCGCCTCCGGCTCGTCCCAATCCGGGAAAACCGGGAGTTGACGAAGCTTCGAGCGACGCTCGTCATAGCCATCGATCCAGGCATTATCGAGCCGACGAACCCGAGGATGGGCGATCAGCGACTCGAACTCGGCGCAGATCTGGTTGAGTGGTCCACTACCAGTCGATTCGGAATCGCCGAGGTAATCGACCCGATAGTTCCACTCGAGTCCGTCGGTAAGTGCCGTGCGGCTGATGTTGCTGGACCCGACGAAGGCGCAGCCCCAGACCTCGCGTCCGTCCTGCGTTTGGATGGTGATGTAGGCTTTGAGATGGAAGCTCTGCTCGCCGGACTCGAAGACGCGAATATCGGCGCCGCGCTCGCCGAGCAGCATCAACCGACGCAAGGCCTGCGGCTCGGTGACGTCGAGGTAGTCGCTGGTCAGGATGCGCAAACGTGCGGTGCGGAATTGAAGGGCGTCGGCGAGCGCATCGAAGATGAGCGCCAGACCGCTTGACTTGATGAAGGCGACCGCGAGATCGATCCGATCGGCGCGCCGGATCGCTTCCAGCAGATGAGGGAGAAAAGGATCGCGCCGACCGCCGGTCGCGAGATACCCGCTCATACGTCGTCTTCGAGCCGCAGCAAGCTATTGAGCCAACGCTCGGATTCACGACCGGGGCGTCGATCGCATGTCACCCAGGTCTCGATTTCGACGAACGAACCGACGTGCTTGAGCAGATCAGCAAGACCGGCTTCGTCGAGATCGGTGAAATGGCGCCCATTGCGCATCTCCTCGCCATACCCGTACTTGAAGGACGCGTAGAGGATTCCCCCCGGCTTCAGAGCACGGCCAAGTCGGTGCATGACATCGGGCAGCTCGGCGGTCGGCACATGCAGGAGGCTAGCACAGGCCCAGATCCCGTCGAAGGCTTCGCGCCATGCGATCTCCTGGAAACGCAGCACAGCAACTGGTGCGCCCGAATGCGCCTCGGCGACGGCCGCCATGGCGGGAGAGGCATCGAAGGCCGTGACCTGAAAGCCACGCTCGGCAAAGGCGCGTGCATCTCGGCCCGAGCCACACCCCGCATCGAGAATCCGGGCATTGCAATGCAGGTACGGAAGGAAGTGCGCATAGAGCGGCGCCATGTCGACCGCTTGGGTGTCGAGCACGAAGGTTTCGGTCTGATCCCTGTAGTAGCTCAGGGTTTCGTCGTTCATCGTTTCGTCGTACATCTTCGCGTTGGATTCAAATGCACAGGTTCACTGAGCGCCAGCGCACGCTGATGCGCGCTTCCGGAAAGGCCGTCCGCCATGCGCTCCAACGCCTGCACGGCACGCGAGGTCGGAACATAGGCCCGGATCAGATCGGGCGCGTCGGCATCGCGCGTCAGGTTGATCGAGCGCGTGTAGGCGGTGCCGATGTGGATGGCACGATCCAATGTGGTCACGTCGCGGTCCTTCTGGGCTTGTTGTCTCGCTGGTTGGATCAGGGTGTTTGGTTCCATGACACTTCGGACGGTGTCACTCTCGGCCTTGAACACCTTCGGAGCCTGTCAAGCGCCCTGTGTTTTCAATGTGCGCTCGGCAGATTGCGTAGCGCCTGGATCTCTTCCAAGGGCAGCTTGCTGATGTCCGCGATGGTCGCGTCGTCGAAATCGGTTTTCCGGATCAGCTCCAGGGCGGTTTCGCGGCGGCCTTCTTGTCGCCCTTCTTGTCGCCCACGCTCAAGAATCTCTGCGTTCCATTGTTCGACGCGTTGCTGCAACATGACATGTACCTCGTTGAAGTCATCAATGCTCGGTAGTTGGATTCCGGGGCGCTTCTTGCGGATGAAGCTTCGATAGATCCAGCGCCCGAAGGCCCGCTTCAGGCTATCGAGCGCTGCGCTGTCCAGCAGCTCGACGAGACGCGCGTAAACCGCAAGCCAGGTCGGCTCGTCGCGTGCCTTTTCCAACCGGAATAAGGCCGCCACCAGATTGCGGACCTCCGGCGGATAGGCCTCGTCACATGCGATCGCCCCCTCGTCCAACAACAAATAGGACCATTGTGGCCGATAGCGTTCCAATCCGCCCGGGACGGGCTCGATGAGTGCAAACAGGTCGGTCTGCGCCGTCCAACGCGGCTCACCGTTGTAGAGCACGATCGGCAGCACCGGCGGCAAGCGCCCGCTCGGGCTCAACGCAGATCGGGCGATCAGATCCTGATAGAGCAGGGTCGCATAGTTGGCGATCCGCACCGCCATGAAGCGATCCTCGGTGCTTTGAAACTCGATCAGAATATAAACGTACAACCAGCCGTCCGACCAGCGGAAACGCCAGATGACGTCGTCCTCTCGATCGCGATAATCATCCGTGACGAAGCTGCCCTTCACCGGCTCCAATGAGTCGAGATCCAGCGAGCCCACCCAATCGTCCCGCACGAAGCCGGTCAGCAGATCGCGAACCATCTCGACATGCGAGAACAGTTGGCGATAGCTGTGATCGTGATGGCGCGGCGAGGCGTCTTTGCGTGTCATCGCCAGGTCGCAGGGTGGAGGTCACCGCAGGCGCTCATGCGCCGGCGCTCCCGCGATAGTGCTGCGAGAGGATATCGATCGGGTCGATGACCTCGCCGCGTCGGTAGAGCTGGTGCACGCCGGCGGTGTCGCGCAGCTCGTAGCTGCGGGGATCCTGCTCGATGACACGGGCGAGTCCGGTCATCAGGCCGTCTTCGGTCAGACGGAAGACCGCGCCGGGGGCGGCCCAGCCTTCGTCGCTGTAGAGGACGACGCGCATCGGCAGGGCCGGCTGCTGCGGCTGCGCGGCGAAGCGTTGGGCGAGCGCAAAATGCAGCGCGACCGGCGGCAGCGACGGGCGCGGGCTGCGCAGGCTGCGATAACCGGCGTCGGGATCGCTCTCGATGAGCCCGAGCTGCGCGAAGGGGGAGTCGAGATGCTCGTCGGTACGCCCCGCCTCGGCGGCGTACATGCGCAGCAGGGTTGAGATGTCGGATTTCAGCGTGCTCGCCGATCGCGGTGCCTTCAGCTCCTGCTCGGTGAACTCGCCGATGGCGCGTAGAGCATCGGCATCGCGAAAACGCGGCATGGGGAAGCGATTGAAGAACCAGAAGAAGCCGGTCGCGGACTCGGCATTGGAGGCGATCAGCCAGTGGAGGATCCAGAGGGTGGCGTCGTCTTCCAGGTAGGGGTCGCCGCGCGCGCCGAGTAAGGTAGTACCGAGCCGTGTTGGCTTGCCGCGTCCGCTGTCGAACCCGACTAATCCGCTGACCTGCAACCAGTACTGGATGGCGTTGACCATGTTGCGCCCGACGCCGAGCCGGATCATGGCGTCTTCCGGCCGCGTAAAGATCTCGGGATCGTCCGCGAGCGCCTCGAAGCCTTTCGGCAGCCAGCCGTAACGCAGCGGGAAGGTCTCGTGGCGCCCGAAGGTAGCCTTGGCGCGATTGAGCTTCATGGGGCGGAGGGTTTCGCGAGGCGGATCAACATCATTGTTGCGAGGCGGTTCCTGCGCAGAGTCGATCCAAGGAGGACTCCGCGACCTTTTGAATGAAGATTACAGGAACACGGAGGCGACGCCAAGGTACAAGGGCGCGAAGCGGTCGGACCATTGAGCTCGGGGGCTGAAGCTCGCGGTCATGCCGATCCGTGTCGGATGCTTATGGCGTGCGCTTGGCAGTTTCCGGCCTTCGGTTTAATGTCTTTGGCACAGGCTAGGGCCTCGCCGCTTAGAGTGGCCACCCAAACGAACGCTCATGATACCCCCTCTGCGGTGTCGCGCATGCACCGTGGCGCTCTGCGCTACCGGGCACGATGGCCGGAGTGACGAGCACGGCCCCTGTTCCCGGGAATGGAGATCAGTCATGTATGAGAATATTTCCGCACTGCTCAAATAAATCGCCTTGGGCGAAGACTCTGTTCTCGAGCTCAAAGCAGTGGAATTCAGCGGCAACAAAGTGGTCGGCCCGCACAAGGACGGCATGGCAGACGAACTGGCCGCCATGGCCAATATAGCGACCGGCGTCATTGTTCTGGGGGTTGACGACAAGACCAGAGAGATCCGCCGCGCGATACCGCCGGAGAAACTGGACTTCGTCGAAGGCTGGCTGCGTTCGATCTGCAACGACTCGATTGATCCTCCCTTGTCAGCCGACAACACCTTGCGACGACGCGCTACAGCCACCGCGCCCGGTATGCATCTCAGCGATCACGATCTGCGACAGCTCGACGAGGCTTACCTCGACGGCCTTACGCCCGAGCAGGCGCGCGGGTTGTTGGGCCGCGCCATGGCGGATCTGAAGGCGGCGCGCGAGCGGCTCAATCCTTCGAGACGCAGTGCCATATCCGGAGAAATGGCAGCACGCCCGTTGAGCACCCGTGACAGAGCCGCGCGGGTGACGCCGAGCTGCCGAGCGACCTCGGTGACGGTGAGTCCGAGCGCAGGCAGCACATCATCCCGCAGCGTCTCTCCGGGATGGGGAGGGTTGTGAATGTTGCTCATGATGACTGAGAGGACTCACCCATGAAGACGCTTCTTCCCCTGACCCTTCTCGTTGTCGCGCTCGCGCTATCCGCCTGCTCGACCAACCGCCCGGGTCCCGTTGCGGTCGCCGACACGCCGTCTGACGGACCCACAGTCTACGGACAGCTTTCGGTCTCGTTGGATCACACCTCGACGCGGTGACGGAGCTTCAAAGCTCGCCCCACGCTGGATAGACCAACCCGGGAATCCGCGGCGTTTCGACTCGGAAGCGGCAGTGGCGGGTATAGGCTTCAAAGACGGTGATCTTGTCGGCCAGACCCTCCGGCATGCCGACATCGCACCAGCGATGGCGCTGCTCCCATTCGTTCGGACCGCGGATCAGCGGCCATCCCCGGACTGCAAGGCAGAGGGCGAAGGTTGATGCGACGCTGCCACGGGGTTCGACGAACGCGTCGTCGGCAGATGCGGACTCGCGCCGGTCCTCCCAGATCAGACGGTCACCGTCGCGCCCGGCAGAGATCAAACATACCGGGGCCGCCCCGATTGAGACGTCGCGATGCAGCAGGAAATCCAGTCCTTGCGCGCGCTCGCGGACCGCGTAGAAGGGGTCGGCACGATAGCGCACCAGGCTCAGCGAGCGCTTCCAGTTGGCGACCCAGAAGCCACGATGCAGATAGAAGCGCAGTGCGCCCTGCCAGGTCCAATCGGTCTCGAGCCGGATGCCGCCGAGATCCAAACGGCCTGCGATCTCGTCCAACACGTCCATGACCAGACCGGCATGGCCTTGACGCCGCTCCTCCCGAAAGAAATAGAGGCTGGCGACCCACAGGAAGTACTCGCCCCACCCCGAATCCCGAAGCGCAACGGCCAAGGTGCCCAGGCAGCGGCCATCGCGCATGATCCAGTAGGGCAGATAATCACTCAGGTCGGCGGGATCCCCGATCCGTTCGCCCCTCGTCAGGCTCAATCGACTCCAGTCTTCGATCGCCTCGTCCGTGAGCGACCATGGGTCCGGGATGCCGCCGAGACGATATTCGGCAAAGGTCGCAAGCTCGCAGGCGCGCCACAATCGACGCTCTTCGGGACGGGAGGTTGAGACCGGCAAGAGCAAAGGCTGGTCGGCCAAGGCAACTCGAAGGCTCTCGCGCAGGCCGTCAAACGGGTCTCGGGGGTCGGGAGATGTCGCCACGTCGAACGCCCCGTCAACTACCGGTCGCGCCGGTCGCCTCGTCATCGCAGGTCTCGTGCGCATCAACCGCGCCCGACGCCTCGGCTTTGCGCGCCTCGTCCTCCCGTTTCATCCGACGCAGCAACCACAGCTCGCGGAGCAGGAAGCCCATGATGGCTCCCGCGGTCAGGAGCGCCTTGCAGAGCATCAGGGTTCCGGTACTGATCACTACGGAGTCATCCGAATTGGAGGCAATGGCGGGAGCCGGTCAGCGCCGATTCGGGCAACTGCCGCAGTTACGAGATGCCTGACGATCCGGCAGACTTCAAGCGGGCTTGACGATATCACCCACCAGGCTCGACGGCTCCACCCGCTCGTTCAGATACTCGGAGGCTCGCGCTCGCCGTAGCTGTGAACGAGGACTGGAATGGGGGAATGAGTCAGAGTGAGCAGGGTTTCGCTGCCGAGGATCTTTGCCCTGATTCCTTTCCGGCCATGCGAGGCCATGAAAATCAGGTCGGCGCCGGATCGGGTCGCGGCATCGACGATGGCCTCATAAGGCGAATTGCTCGGCGTGGAGACCAAATCACAGTGAACACCGGCCTCGTCGCAGAGCTTCTCGACAAAGCCGAGGTTCTTTTGAACGTCTTTCTCGAGAACACCTTCTCGGCATGCGGGATGGTCTGTCCGCACAGCACGCGGCGCCGGATCTGGTCGATCTGCCGCTCGCCGTGGGCGATGAAGGCATCCAGCGGCGCGAGCTGGACGTGCGGCAACGCGGCGATCAGGTGCAGGCGGATGCGCGTCTCGCGCGCCCGCATCAGAAAG
>NZ_DATITZ010000098.1:0-10077 GCF_035467215.1 Thiocapsa sp.
AAATTCGTTCATAGAGCGACCACTCCCGTTCGGATCGTCGGGAGCGATGCTCGCAGCAGGTCGGATCCTTTTCAAGTCGGTAACGCTCTTTTTATAGAAAAAACCTGAGATAAAATGCGTTACTTGTTAGTGAATCGTTACCTATGGCCTGGGACCCAAACCGGACTATCTCATCCGCCGGTACGGTCTGGCGGACAAGAAGGTCATCCTCACCCTCGGCCGATTGGATGCCAGAGAGCGCCAGAAGGGGATGGACGAGCTAATCGATCTGCTGCCCCGTCTGCTTGATGAACAGCCGGATTTATGCCTTCTGATTGCAGGTGAAGGCGACGACCGCCTACGACTGGAGAGCAAGGTATTGGCTGCGGGCCTGCAAGCCGCTGTGCGCTTCACCGGGCGCGTCCCGGAAGTGGAAAAAGCCGATCATTACCGCCTGTGCGATGTCTTCAGTATGGTTGGCCGCCAAGAGGGCTTTGGCTTTGTCTTCCTTGAGGCAATGGCCTGCGGTATCCCCGTGGTAGCCAGCCTGCGCGACGGGAGCCGCGAGGCGGTTCGGGATGGCGCCATGGGCCAGCTAGCGGATCCGGACGATCCGGATAGTCTTCAATCGGCCATCCTCACCGCACTGCGTCAGCCGCGCGGCATCCCAGAAGGGCTTGACTTTTTCGCCTTCCCGCAATTTTGTGCACGGTTAACTGATCTTATGGACTCAATGATGACTGTGCGCGGATTCACCCAATGAAGAAGGCGTTGATTTGCGGCATCTCCGGCCAGCATGGTACCCACCGAGCCCAACGCCTCCTAAACGAGAGGTAGAAAAGAGGAGAAAAGGGTAGAGTAGAGAGCAGGTCGCCATCGCTTTAGTCCCGGCTTATCCGTTTCCGCCGCTTTCGTCTGGCGGTGCCTAAAGAGCCGAGGCATGGCGATGACTTCCAGCCCTCCCTCATCAGTAGGGTCGGGAACTGGGAAAAAAGGGGCCAGGCTCAGTTCATTCAAAACAGCAACTCGTCCTGCCCCGCAGCGTCGGCCGATGGCGGCTCGTCCTGCTTCCGCGGCCTGCCCCGCTTGCGCAATTCCCGGCGCTGGCCGGTCATCGCTTCAATCTCCCGATAGAAGCGATCATTGCCGACGGGCTGGTCTTGGTTGAGTGCCAGCCGCAGATCGCCGAGCGGTTGGTCGTCGAGCGCGATGCGGAACAGCTCCCGATAGGCGGCTCGGCGCGTTTCCTCGTCATCGCCGAGTCCGAGGTAGAGGGCATGCGGCGTCACCAGCGTGTCCGCCTCGCCGAGCGCGTTGGCCCGGTAGCTGGACCAGCGGTAAAGGGCGGGGTCCGCCACCATGCCGGCGCGCACGGGATTCAGCTCGACGTAACGGTGGCACAGCAGCAGGTAGGTTTCGGCCTGAACCAGCGAGGATTTGTAGCGGCCGTCCCAGAGGGTGCCGGTACGCCCGTAGGTGTGGTTGACGTACTGCACGTAGCGGCGGCCGACCGAGATCAGCACCTGCGGCACACGCTCGGCCTCTTCCGGCGTCAGCAGCAGATGGGCATGGTTGGTCATCAGCACGTAGGCGTGCAGCCGGCAGCGCTCGCGCGCCAGCGCCTCGAGTCGATCGGCAAGAGCGCAACGCCCGGATGGGATTCAAGATCGGTCACAAAACTGGCACACTTGCCGACGGACGACTAAGACCGGCGGCGAAGATGGCCGGTCGCCATATCCACTACCGAGGCCCGACCACAGCATGAGCGACTCAGTCAAGTATCTGCTCGACGAGCAGCATCTCCCCCGCACTTGGTACAACATCAACGCCGATCTGCCGACGCCTCTGGATCCGGTGCTGCATCCGGGCACCCAACAGCCCATTACGGCGGACGATCTGGCGGTGATCTTCCCGCGTGCCGTGATCGAGCAGGAGATGAGCACCGAGCGCGAGATCGAGATCCCAGAACCCGTGCGCGAGGTCTATCGGCAGTGGCGCCCCTCGCCGCTCTACCGCGCGCGTCGACTGGAAAAGGCGCTCAAGACACCGGCGAAGATCTACTACAAGTACGAGGGCGTGAGCCCCGCCGGCAGCCACAAGCCCAATACCGCCATCCCGCAGGCCTTCTACAACAAACAGGAAGGCGTGAAGCGGATCACCACCGAGACCGGGGCCGGTCAATGGGGCTCGTCGCTCGCCTTGGCAGGATCCATGTTCGGCCTCGAGATCGTCGTCTACATGGTCAAGGTGAGCTTCCACCACAAGCCGTATCGACGCGCCTTCATGGAGACCTTCGGGGCCCAGTGCATCGCCAGCCCGAGCGACACGACCGCGTCCGGGCGAGCCATCCTCGCGGAGCATCCCGACAGCACCGGCAGTCTCGGCATCGCCATCAGCGAGGCGGTCGAGCTGGCCGCCCAGCGCGACGACACCAAATACGCGCTCGGCAGCGTGCTGAACCACGTCCTTCTGCACCAGACGGTCACGGGTCTGGAGGCGCAAAAGCAGCTGGAGATGGCCGGCGACTACCCGGACATGATCATCGGCTGCACCGGCGGCGGCAGCAACTTTGCCGGCATCGCCTTCCCCTTCCTGGGCGAGAAGCTGCGCGGCGGGCGCGACATCGAGCTGATCGCCGTCGAGCCTTCGGCCTGCCCGACCTTGACCAAGGGTCTCTTCGCGTACGACTACGGCGATACCGCCAAGCTGACCCCGCTGGTGAAGATGTATACCCTCGGCTCCAGCTTCGTGCCCCCCGGCTTCCATGCGGGCGGTCTGCGCTATCACGGCATGGCGCCGCAGATCAGCCACCTCACAAAGCTCGGCTACATCACCCCGACCTCCTACAATCAGTTGGATTGTTTTGCTGCAGGCATCCAGTTCGCCAAGGCAGAGGGCATCATCCCGGCGCCGGAGGCCAACCATGCGGTGAAGGCCGCGATTGTCGAGGCGGAAAAGTGCCGCGACTCCGGCGAGGCCAAGACGATCCTCTTCAACCTCTGCGGACACGGCAACTTCGACATGCAGGCCTATACCGATTACCTGGCCGGCAAGCTGAAGGATCTGACCTACGCCGAGGACGAGGTCGCGATGGCGTTGTCGGGGCTGCCGAGCATCGGCTAGATCGCAGGCAGACCAGCGCAAGCCGAGGCGACGCCAGGAGAATCACGATGACCCGGGATCGTTCTCGGCGCGCAGTTGCCTTACCGGCGATCTTGATGATGCTCGTTGCGGCTGCGGCCGGCGGCGCCGAGGCTTCATCCGACGATCGCGGGCCGGCGATCGCACCCGATTCAGAGATCGAAGCCTTGAACCTGCGTCTCCTCGGCATGGAGGGGAAACTCAAGGAATCCGCGCATGCCCGCAAGAGCGCCGATCAAGCCCGCATGGAGGCGGAACGCCGGCTTGCGGAGGGAAGCCAGGAGATCGAGCGCCTCAACGGCGAGGTACAGCGCCTCAAGGAGACGCTGCTCGACCTCGAGCGGACCCTCAGCGAGCGCGACGGGAAAATCTCGGAGCTCGATGCCCGCAGGCTCTCGCTCACCACCGCCCACGAGGCACTCGAGCGTCGGTTCGAGGCGCTCCGGGCACGGGTCCCTCCGCAGGACGGCGGCACACTCGATTCAGAGCAGGCGCGGCAGGCGGCCGGCGATGCGTACGCGGAACTGCGCAAGACTCTGCGGGACCCCGACGTAAAACGGGATGCAGCGGCGGAGCAGGCGGTCGCTGCCGCCGAGAAGGTCCTGCACCAGCGTCAACTCGCCCTGGCACGCGTGCTGGACGCTCAAGGTGCCTATCGGATCCGTCCCAGCGACTCGTTGGCAATGATCAGCAGTCGATGCTACGGCGACATCAGTCAATGGCGTGCTCTGTTCGAGGCGAATCGTCATGTCCTCGAAGACCCCGATCAACTGATGCCCGGAGTGACGCTGGTCGTACCTTGAGCCTTGCCGCTGGCGAAACGCCGAAGCAGGCCGACCACCAAGCCTTCGATGACCAGCTCTTGCGTGCGCAGATCGACCAGGATCGGCTCGAAGCTCGGATTCTCGGGCAACAGAGACACCCGGTCGGACCCGTTTCCTTCCCGACGCAGGCGCTTGACCGTGACCTCGTCGCCCAAACGGGCCACCACGATCTGGCCGTCGCGCGCCTCGGAGGTCGCATGGACCGCCAAGAGATCACCGTCGAGGATTCCGGCATCGCGCATGCTGCTGCCGCGAACCCGCAACAGATAGTCCGCACCGGGATGAAACAGGTCCGGACTGACCGGGCATGAGTCCTCGATATGTGCGGCGGCCAGGATGGGACTGCCGGCGGCGACACGCCCAATGATCGGAAGCTCGACCGCATGAGCGGCGGCGTGACCGACAAGCCTGATACCGCGCGAACGCCCCCGCGTCAGCTCGATCGCACCGTGCCGGGCCAAGGCGCGCAGATGATCCTCGGCCGCGTTGGCGGAACGAAAACCGAAGGTCCGGGCGATCTCCGCGCGTGTCGGCGGCACCCCGGTTTCGTGGATATGCGACCTGATGAGCTCCAGGATCTGCCGCTGCCGAAGGGTCAGGTCAGTGTTCATGTCGGAGAATCGCTCGACGAAATAGGCTGTTATTTTATACAGCCCGACAGGATTATCCATCGATGAACAAGGCAAAGCGCAGGTGTATCTTCGAGCGTCTTCGCGCCGCCAACCCGGCGCCGACGACCGAGTTGGTGTATCGCACGCCCTTCGAGCTTCTGGTGGCGGTGATCCTATCGGCACAGGCGACCGACAAAGGCGTCAATAAGGCCACGGCGCGACTGTTCGCGGTCGCCGATACGCCCGAGGCGATCCTCGCCCTCGGCGAGGAGGGCCTCAAGGCACATATCCGCACCATCGGACTCTTCAACAGCAAGGCCGCCAACATCATCAAGACCTGCGCAATCCTGGTCGCCGAGCACGGCGGGCAGATCCCGCGCGAGCGCAAGGCCCTGGAAGCACTCCCGGGCGTCGGGCGCAAGACGGCCAACGTGGTGCTCAACACCGCCTTCGGCGAGCCGACGATGGCCGTCGACACCCATATCTTCCGCGTCGCCAACCGCACTGGCCTCGCGCCCGGAAAGACCCCGCTCGCGGTCGAGCAAGCATTGCTGCGCCATGTCCCCAAGGTCTTTCTGAAGGACGCCCATCACTGGCTGATCCTGCACGGACGCTATGTCTGTATTGCACGCAAACCGCGCTGTCCAGAATGCCCGATCGCGGATCTCTGCGACTATCGGGACAAGACGCCGCCGCCGTGACGCAAGATCGAACGCAAACCGCACCGAGCCCGAATCCCCTACACCGACACTCCTTCGAGATCCTCGACGCCATGTTCGCAAAAGACCGTGAAAGCCATCGTCGCACCTTCATCACCGCCTGGGCGAAGGCCCAAACCGGACAACCCCTGGAGCCCGTCGAGGCACAGATCGTCCAAGTCCTGCGTCAGCATCCCGAATATCATCGCCTCATGACGGAGTCCGAGAAGACCTTGGAGCGTGACTATCTCCCCGAGCAGGGCGAATCCAATCCATTCCTGCACATGGGCCTGCACCTCGCCATCCTCGAGCAGTTGAGCGTCGATCAGCCGGCGGGCATCCGTGGGCTCTATAGCCGCCTGATGCAGACCACCGGCGACCCGCACGAGACCGAGCACCGCATCATGGAATGCCTCGCCGAGGCGCTCTGGACGCTGCAACGCAACCAAACACCCTTCGACGCAGCGGGGTACCTCGAATGCGTGGAACGCGCTGCCGGCGGGGGGCGACCGGGCCACTGATTTTCGTGACGGGCCTGTTACACTGAAAGAGACGGGAGCGGACCGACACAGAGCGGGGCGCGGCGACGCATGACCCCGCGTCACAGAGGCGATCGTCCCGTCTCATCCAAGGCTCCGACCGCATCGCGGTCGGGCTCAGCACGGGAGTAAGACGACATCATGTTGACTTGGATACTGGCCGCCGACAACAGCCGCGCACGCATCTTCGCCACCGAAAAATCGGCAGGCGCGCTGCGCGAGATCCACACGCTGACCTTCCCGGAAGGCCGGCTTCACGAGGGCGATCTGACGACCGACAAGGGTGGTCGAGGTCATGACCCCATGTCAGGGGCGCACGGTATCAACGGCGAGGAGGCGCACAAGCAGGAGAATGCCGAACGCTTCGCCGGTTTGGTTTGCGAGACGCTGGAGAGCGCGCGCAACAAAGGGGAGCTGCAGAAGCTTTACGTCATCGCCGCTCCAGCTTTCTTGGGGATGCTGCGCAAACATCAGTCCCCTTCGCTCAAGCAACTTGTCGCGGGGGAGATCGACAAAAACCTGACGACCCATAGCCCGGAGGCGATCCGCAAGAGCCTGCCGGATTTCCTCTAAACCGCGCCCGGTGCGGTATGCGCTGTTTTTGGATGGGATCGGCCCGGGCGGACCTGACTACCGCCGGAGCTGGCGCGGTTTAAGATATTAAAAAATTTATTATTTTAAACCGCGTCCCCGCCTCGTTCCGCTGCCTCGTCCAGCGCCTTTAGACGCTCCAGCTTCTCGCGGATGCGGATCTCCAAACCGCGATCGACCGGCCTGTAATAGCGTCGCCCCGACAAGGCATCCGGGAGATAGGTCTCCCCTGCCGCATATCCCTCGGGCTCGTCGTGGGCATAGCGATAGGCACGGCCATGTCCCAGCTCTTTGAGCAGTTTAGTCGGGGCATTGCGCAGATGGACGGGCACATCCAGCGAGCCGGATGACCGGGCGTCGGCCAGGGCCGCGTTCCAGGCCAGATAAACCGCGTTGCTCTTGGCGGCGCAGGCGAGATAGACGACCGCCTGGGCGAGTGCCAGCTCGCCCTCCGGGGAGCCGAGCCGCTCTTGCGCCTCCCACGCATTCAGCGCCAGGTCCAGTGCACGCGGATCGGCGTTGCCGATGTCCTCGCTCGCCATCCGCACGATGCGCCGCGCCACATAGAGCGGATCGCAACCGCCGTCGATCATCCGCGCCAGCCAATAGAGCGCGGCGTTCGGATCCGATCCACGCACCGACTTATGCAGCGCCGAGATCTGGTCGTAGAAGATGTCCCCGCCCTTGTCGAAGCGTCGCACGCTGCCGGCAATCACCTCCGCGACGGTCGCCGACATGATCTCCTCGCCCGCCGTCATCCGGGCCGCCAATTCGAGCAGATTCAGCGCCCGACGGGCATCGCCGTCGGCGCTGCGCGCAAGCAGATTCGCGGCCTCCTCCGACAGACGCAACCCACGATCGCCGAGTCCCTGAACCGGGTCCGAGAGGGCGCGCGCGAGGACGCGCTCGATGTCCTCCGTCCCCAGGGCATGAAGCAGATAGACCCGTGCACGCGAGAGCAGTGCATTGTTCAGCGCAAACGATGGATTTTCGGTTGTAGCCCCGATGAAGGTCAGGGTCCCGTCTTCGACATGCGGCAGGAAGGCGTCTTGCTGGGCCTTGTTGAAACGGTGCACCTCGTCGATGAACAGCAATGTGGGTCGCTGCTCCAGATCCCGCAACGTCCGCGCCGTGGCAACCGCGTCGCGGATGTCCTTCACGCCCGCAAGGACGGCGGACAGACTGAGGAAGCGCGCACCCGATACCCGTGAGATGAGACGCGCGAGCGTGGTCTTACCGGAGCCGGGCGGCCCCCAGAAGATCATCGAATGGAGTTGACCCGACTCGATCGCCTCACGCAACGGCTTGCCCGGCGCGAGCAGGTGCTGCTGGCCGAAGAACCCGTCCAATGTTGTCGGACGCATCCGCTCGGCGAGCGGGGCATCAGTCATTCTGAACCGCGCCCGCAGCGGTAACCACAGGTTCGCCGCAGCCCGACGCCCGGCAGTACTCTAAACATTCGCGGAGAACGCGGTTCAGAGGAAAAATTAAACTCCTGAAGGGCGTCTGCGACGACGCCCATTGAGATCCGCAAGGGCAAACCGAACAGCAAACAGCACATGTCATACCGAGACGCGCTTCAGTCGAAGGAGAGGAAATCGTCCATCGCCCCCTGCTCCATCTTGAACAGATCCGGGTTCAGCTCGGCGTTGCGCTCGGCGCCGGTGAAGTTCAGCCGGGTGGTCTGCCCGAAGCTGTCCTCCATGATGAGGCTTTCAAGGTTGTCCTTGCCGAATCCGAGCTCGATCCTAACGACATCGGTATCCTGTGCCTTGGGGACTAGCTCGACCCAGGTCCGGCCGTCCGTGCCTTCGATCGGCGTTGCCTCGAAGTGTTTCTCGATCGGACCGCCGTCGGCCAAGAGCAGCGCCGGTGTTCCGCTCAGTGCCCGACTCTGGCTCTGATGCGAAACCTGCTTGAGCTCCAGATCGTGGAGATAGACCCGACTGCCGTCGGCGATGATGACCTGCCGGTTCGGTGTGCTGTACTCCCAACGGAAACGGCCCGGGCGCTGCAGATAAAGGGTGCCGCGCGACTCCATCATGCGGGTACGCTCGGCATTGAAGGTGAATTGCTCGAAGTCGGCACGCAGGCTGCTGAGCCCGGCCAGGTAGTCGTTGACCCGCTTTGCGCCCTCGGCGGCGTTTGCGGTCGCGATCCCGGACAGGAGGATCAGCGGCAAGAGCACGGCGAGCACGACAAGGCGCATGCGCGATGATTGACCGGTTTTTTCAAGACGCCCCGGGACATGCCCGAACCGATCAACCAAGCGGACGAAATCTCTCATATGAAATCCTGAATACGGCGACACGAACCACGGAAGACACGAAAAAACGAGAAAGATTCAGATCAGTCCTCGATCGGCGGAGGTGCCAACACCTCGCGATTACCATTGGTTTCGGCCGGACCCACGATCCCGATCCGCTCCATCTCCTCGATCATGCGCGCCGCGCGGTTGTAGCCGATCTTCAGACGACGTTGTACCCCCGAGATGGAGGCGCGCCGGCTTTCGACAACGATCTGGACCGCATCGTCGAACAGCGGATCCGTATCCTCGGTATCGCCGCGCGGCTCCGGATCGATGCCGGGCAGCACTTCGGTCGGCTCGCGCAGCACGTCCTGCAGGTACTGTGGGGCACCGAACTGCTTGAGGTACTCGACGATCCGATGGACCTCGTGATCGTCCACGAAGGCGCCGTGCACGCGCTGCGGGATGTTGCCGCCCGGCGGCAGATAGAGCATGTCGCCGTTGCCGAGCAGTTGCTCGGCGCCCATCTGGTCCAGTACGGTGCGCGAGTCGATTCGCGAGGAGACCTGAAAGGCGATCCGAGTCGGGATGTTGGCCTTGATGAGCCCGGTCAGGACATCGACCGACGGGCGTTGGGTCGCGAGCAGGAGATGGATGCCGGAGGCCCGAGCCTTCTGAGCCAGGCGCGCGATCAGCTCTTCGACCTTCTTGCCGACGACCATCATCATGTCGGCAAGCTCATCGATGATGACGACGATGTAAGGCAGATGGCCCAACGTCGGCACCTCGACACCCTGCTCGGCGGCAAACTCGGCGCTGATGGTGGGATCCGGGATCGTCTGGCCGATGGCCGCCGCGTCGGCGATCTGGCGATTGTAGCCGCCGATGTTGCGCACCCCGAGCTTCGCCATCAGGCGATAGCGGCGCTCCATCTCCCCGACACACCAGCGCAGCGCGTTGGCCGCCTCCTTCATGTCGGTCACGACCGGCGTAAGCAGGTGCGGGATGCCCTCGTAAACGGACAGCTCCAGCATCTTCGGATCGACCATGATCAGGCGCACGTCCTCCGGGCCGGCCTTATAGAGCAGGCTCAGGATCATGGCGTTGATGGCCACCGATTTTCCGGAGCCGGTGGTTCCGGCGATGAGGACGTGCGGCATCTTCGCCAGATCCACCACCACCGTCAGGCCGGAAATATCGCTGCCCAAACCCAGGGTGAGCGGTGACCTGGCGTCCTGATAGGTCGTCGAGCCGAAGGTCTGACGCAGAAACACCGTCTCGCGCTGCTGATTGGGGATCTCGATCCCGATCACCGACTTGCCTGGGATCACCTCCACCACGCGAACACTGATGGTCGAGAGTGCACGCGCCAGATCTTTGGCAAGACCGGTGATCTTGCTGACCTTAATGCCGGGTGCAAGCTCAAGCTCGAACAGGGTGACACCC
>NZ_DATITZ010000099.1:0-15520 GCF_035467215.1 Thiocapsa sp.
CAGCTCGATGCCCGCGCCCCGCAGCTGCCTGATTTCGGACATCTCGCCGTCATGCTGGATGTCCTCTGGGCCGAGCGGATCCTGGAGATCCGCAGCCTCGCGCTGACCGAGCAGGTCTCCGATGCCCTGCTGAACCTCACCGGCCAGGTCGATACGGGAGCGACGCCCGGTCGCTTCGCGCTGGCCGGACGATGGGAGCGCCTGCGTTGGACGTTGAGCGGCGATATGATCGCCGAGTCACCCCGCGGGACGCTCGATGTCTCGGGTGCCTTCGATGCCTTCGACTATGTCCTCTCGCTCGCTGCACAGGGTCCGGACATTCCTGCGCTGACGCTGGACCTGAACGGCACCGGCTCGGAGACAGGAACCCGCATCGACGCCCTGAAGCTCGCTCTGCTCGACGGCGAGCTGCTCGGCGAGGGCGAGGTGGCCTGGTCGCCCGACCTGAGCTGGACACTGAGCCTGAGCGGCAAGGATCTCAATCCGGTTGCCTTGGTGGAGGGGCTCGAGGATCGCCTCTCGTTTCAACTCTCGAGCGCGGGCGGATTGGACGGCTTCGAATACGATCTGGCCGCCCGCTCGGTCGGCCCTGGTCTGCCGCCTTCCCAGCTGCGCCTCGGCGGTCGGGGCGACCGTCGCGAGACTCGGATCGAGACCCTGACGCTCGACACGCTCAACGGGCGAATCGCCGGTCTTGCCACGGTCGGTTGGGACCCCGTGGTCTCCTGGGATGCGAGCTTGGACGCCGAGAACCTGGACCCGGGCACCTTTGCCGCCGAGTGGCCCGGCAGTCTCGGTGGCCGACTGACGAGCCGAGGGTCGCTCGAGCCTGCGGGGCCGAACCTGGTCGCCGCCATCGAGCGGTTCGAGGGCATCGTGCGCGGCTATCCGGTCGTCGCTTCCGGTTCGGTCACCATGCTCGGGGAGACCATCCGGATCGAGGGGCTCAACGCGGCATCCGGTCCCAGCTCCTTGCAGGTCGCCGGACAGATCGACAAGGCGCTGGATGTGAGCTTCGATCTGGAATCTTCAGACCTTGCCAGCTTGGCGCCCGAGGCCAGCGGCAGTCTTATCGCCCGCGGCAAGGTCTCGGGACCGCGCGAGGCGCCGCGGGTCCTGCTCGATCTCTCGGCGCGGGATGCCGAGTGGGCAGGGCAGGGGATCGCCGGTCTGACCGGGACACTGGATCTGGGCTTGTCTCCCGAGGATCCTTTCGAGATCCAGCTCGACGGCACCCGGCTGATCGCCGGCGACATGATCTGGGAGACGCTTTCGGTGCGCGGCGCGGGCCGGATCCCGGATCACCGTCTGGAGATGACGCTAAAGGGCGAGCCGATCTCGGCGATCTTCGAGGGTTCCGGCGGACTCGCGCCCGACGGCGCCTACAACGGGCGGATCATGCGCCTGGATCTCGACACGGCGACCTTCGGCGACTGGGCCTTGCGGCAACCGAGTCCGGTCTCCATTGCCGGTCCGAAGGTCGCCTTCGGCCCCTTCTGCATCCGCGGGCCCAACGGCTCCGGTGGCTGTGCCGAGCTCAACCGCAGCATGGCCGAACGTGCGGTGGCGAGCCTGGATTTCGCCTTAGCCGATTTTGCACTGCTCGGGCCCGTGATGCCGAGCAATCTCGCCCTGAGCGGCAATGCCGGGATCAAGGGACGCTTCGAGATTGCCGGCAACGTCCTGAGCGGCAACGCAACCGCAGAGATCCCCCAAGGCGCGGTCCAGGTGCTGATGGGTGGCGGCCGGAAGGAAACCATCGATTTCTCGGGGACGCGTCTCGGCCTGGAGTCCGGCGCACGTGCCCTCTCCGCCCGGCTCGGTCTACCGCTCGAAGGGCTCGGGCGGATCGACGGGACGCTCGATCTCGCCGGGTGGCGGCTCGACGCCCCGGCGCGCCCGGGACAGCCGCTCGCCGGGAACCTGAGCGGCGAGATCCGGGGACTCGATCGGGTCGCCAACCTGGTTCCCGACATCACCGGGATGACCGGCGGCGTCGAGCTTGATCTGGGGTTGCGCGGCAGCCTCGGCGCACCGGCGTTGCGGGGCGATGCGCGGGTCCGGGATGTCGGCTTCACGATGCCATTAGTCGGGCTGAAGGTGGCCGAACTCAACATCACGGCCAGCGCCCCGGCGGTCGACCGGATGGAGCTGCAGGGCTCGGCGGACGTCGGCGGCGGCCGACTCGAGCTGACGGGCGATGCACGCTTCGGCGGCGGCGGATTCGCCGCACAGGCAAGGGCGTCGGGCACGAACCTCAAGGTCGCGGACACGCGCGAGTATTTCGCCCTGGTCTCACCCGACATCGATTTCGAGGCCAATTCGAAAGGCGCGCGTCTGAGCGGCGCGATCAGGATCCCCGAGGCGCGGATTCGACCCCGGTCTATCCCGGCCGGCGCAAAGACCAAGTCCAGCGATGTTGTCCTGTTGGATCAAGAGCGGAAGAAGGCGGTTCCTCTCGCCATCGATCTGCGTCTGATCCTCGGCGATCAGGTCAGCATCGACGCCTTTGGACTGCGTGGACGCTTGGCCGGGGAGCTGGCCTTGCAGCAGGCCCCGGGACGCGACATGCTGGGCAACGGTCAGTTGCAGATCATCGACGGCCAATATCGGTTGACGACCGGGCTCGGGATTGCCGCCGAGATCGGTGCACCGCTGAACATCGTCCAGGGGCGCATGATTTATGCCAGCAGTCCGATCGGAAATCCCGGTCTCCTCATTCAAGCCGAGCGCGACGGCGGATCGACCGTCGCCGGTGTCCAGGTGCTCGGGACCTTGCGCGATCCCAAGCTCGCCTTCTTCTCGGAGACGGATCCCGGCATGACCCAGGCCGAGATCACGAAGTTTCTACTCACCGGGGCCGCTCCGAGTGCGAGCGGCGATGCGGTAAACCCCGGTCTTGCGGTCGGGACCTACATCGCACCGAAGATCTTCGTGGAATACGAGAGCGGCGTCGGCAACGAATCGGGCGGTGTCCGGATGCGATACGACCTGACCGACCGCATCGAGATCCAAACCGAAACGGGCGGCAATCAGGGCGGGGATCTCTTCTACACCTTCGAGCGATGAGCCTCTCCCATCCAAAGTATTGGCCCAGTTGGTTGGTTGTCGGCCTCGTCTACGCTTTGGGCCGATTGCCCTTTCCGCTGATTTGGGCGCTCGGCAGCGCCGTGGGGCGCCTGACCTATCTGCTCGCCGGGTCGCGGCGCCTCGTCGGGCGGCGCAACCTCGAGATCTGTCTGCCGGAGGCGACCCCGCGCGAGCGCGAGCGCATCCTGCGTGCGCAATTCGGCTGGCTGGGCGTGGCGGCCTTCTGCCAAGGCGTCGGCTGGGGTGCGTCGCGTGCGCGCCTGGCCCGCGTGGTGAAGATCCGCAACCGCGAGCGCATCGATGCCGATATCGCCGAGGGACGTCCGGTCATCGTCCTGGTTCCGCATTTTGTCGGCCTCGAGCTCGGCGGCGCGGCCTTTACCGCGCTGGTCCACTCCGGCGTTTACATGTACCAGCGGATCCGCAATCCGGTGGTCGACCGGCAGGTGCGGCGTGCGCGTCAGCAATACGGCAGCGTCTCCATCGAGCGCCACGACGATCTTCGCGGCCTGGTGCGCGAGATGAAGAAGGGGACGCCCTTCTTTTATCTACCGGATCAGGACGGCGGGCGAAACGGTCTCTTCGTGCCCTTCTGCGGTGTCGCGGCCTCGACCGTGCCCATGCTCGGACGTTTCGCGGCCATGAGCGGTGCGGTCGTCATCCCGACCTTCGCCCGTTTCCTGCCGTGGGGGCGCGGCTTGGAGCTGATCTTCGATCCGCCGCTGGAGCATTTTCCGAGCGGGGATCGTACGGAGGATACACTGCGGATGAATCAGGTCATCGAGGCGCGCATTCACACTATGCCGGAGCAATATTTCTGGGTGCATCGTCGTTTCAAGACCCGTCCGCCCGGCGAGCCGCCCATCTATCCGGCCAAGCGACGTCGGCGATGACTCTCGACCCGGACGAGGAATCCGGCAGCCAAGGCGTTCGGGAGACAGGCGATGGCGGCGTCCTGCGTATTGGTCGCCCGCGCGACTGGGTGATCGGCGCGGCGCTCCTGGCGGCTCTTGTAATCACGGTCGAATGGACGGTCGGATGGGGGCCGCTCCTCTTGCCCTGGCGCACGCTCTCGCCGCTCCTCTTGCTCGCGCTCTTCGGCCTGACCGCGCTGAGCTACGTGCTGCGCGCGGTGCGGGTTTACGACTATTTCGGGTCTCGGTTTCGCGGTTGTTTCCCGACCGTGCTGCGTCTGAGCATGCTGCACAACACGGCGAACAATCTTTTGCCGATGCGCGCCGGGGAGATGGTCTTTCCCTGGTTGATGCGGCGTTACTTCGGTCACGGGTTTCTCGATGCTGCCGCCGCCTTGCTCTGGATCCGGATCCTGGATCTGCATTTTCTGGCCTTGATCGGCATCCTGATCCTGCACTTGCGTGATCCCTCGCCGATCTGGTGGTGGGCTGCGCTGGTATGGCTCGGCGGGCTCCTGCTCTTCTTGCCGCTGCGGGGCCTGGCGTCGCACGCGAGCGGACGGACCGGAAGCGGTCTTGCGTCGAAGCTGCTTCAGCTTGCCCGACGCGTTTTGGCCGCCGCGCCCGCACAGCCCGGGATCATCGCCCGTGTCTATCTCTGGACGGCATTGACCTGGACACTCAAGTTCACCGCCTTCGCGGTGCTGCTCGAGCATTTCCTGCCGCTCGAATTTTGGCGACTGCTCACGGGCGTGATGGGGGCGGAGCTCTCGACCGTGTTGCCCTTCCACGGCATCGCGGGCAGCGGGAGTTACGAGCTGGCGGTGGTGGCGGCGCTTACACCCTTGGGCGTGGATCCGAGCCTTGCGTTGGCCGGCGCGGTCAATCTCCACCTCTTTCTGCTCGGCTCGACCCTGGTGCTCGGAGGCTTGGCCTTGCTGCTGCCCAAGACCTCGGTGTGAGCCGCTACCGACCCGCCGCGCGGTAGCCGACTTGGGCGATCGTGAGCCCTGGGTCGAGTCCACGGGGTCGAGCGGGAAAACCGCAAGACCCTTGGCTGTTCTCAAGATTGAATCGCCTCCTGTTGCAGTGCACAATAATGACCCGACTTGACGGTCTGATGACAGCCCTGCGTCTCGGCACGCGACAGAAGTCCATGATCCGTGCAAGGCTGTCGCATCCCCGAGACCGCAAAACCCCGGGGCGATCCAGGTGTCGAATCGGCCGGGCTAGGGTGGCCCGGCGCGCGGCCGGCGCATCATCGTAGGCGCATCACCAAAGGTTAAAGAATGCAAACAACAAGACCTGTATTCCTGGATCTGTGGCGGATCAAGCTGCCGATTCCGGGTGTCGTTTCGATCCTTCATCGCATCAGCGGTGTTCTGATGGTCCTCGCGATTCCGCTCGCAGCCATCCTCTTCCACCAGGCGCTCTCGGGACCCGCGGGGTTCGAGCAGGTCGCAGGAATCCTCGACGTCTGGCCGGTGAAGCTGATCCTGCTGGTGTTGGCTTGGAGCCTGCTGCATCACCTCTTTGCCGGGATCCGCTATCTGCTGCTCGATCTGGGCCTCGGGCTGGACCGCCCGGCAGCCCGGCAAAGCGCTTGGACGGCGCTGATCGCGGCGATCGTCGTTCTGGTCATCGGTGGAGGGCTGGCGTTATGAGCCGACAAGCATCCGGTCTCATGGCCTGGGTCATTCAGCGCGCCACGGCCGTCTATCTGGCGCTCTTTCTGACCTATCTCCTGATCCAGTTCGCCTTCGACGCCCCGGCCGACCATGCCGCCTTGGTCGCTTGGGTCGCTCATCCAGTTGTCGCGCTGGGTCTCGTGCTCCTCATGCCGCTCTTGCTCGCCCACGCCTGGGTCGGCATCCGCGACGTCCTGATCGACTATGTGCATGTGCTCGGCCTGCGGATCGGTCTGCTGACCCTTGTCGCCTTCGTTTTCATCGCCTCGGGCCTTTGGGCCTTCAAGGCCATCATCACCGCGGGTCTGCAGGGGTAATCCAGGCATGGGAATTCCAACACGTCATTTCGACGCACTCATCATCGGCGCCGGCGGTGCGGGCCTGAACGCAGCGCTCCAATTGGCCGGAGCGGATCTGCGCGTCGCCGTCGTCTCCAAGGTATTTCCGACGCGCTCGCACACGGTCGCGGCCCAAGGCGGGGTGAATGCCGCGCTCGGCAACATGATGTCGGACTCCTGGCACTGGCACATGTTCGACACGGTCAAGGGCTCGGACTATCTGGGCGACCAGGATGCCATCGAGTTCATGTGTCGCGAGGCCATCCCCACGGTCTACGAGCTCGAGCACGCCGGCGTACCCTTCTCGCGCCTGGACAACGGCAAGATCTACCAGCGCCCCTTTGGCGGCCAGAGCCAGAACTTCGGCGGCGATCAGGCGGCGCGCACCTGCGCGGCGGCCGACCGTACGGGTCACGCGATCCTGCACACCCTCTATCAGCAGAATATCCGCGCGCGCACCCACTTCTTCGACGAGTTTTTCGCCATCGATCTGGTCCGCGACGCCGAGGGCATCATCTGCGGCGCCCTGGTGCTCGAGATCGAGACCGGCGAGCCTCTCCTGATCGAATCCAAGGCCACTCTGCTTGCCACCGGCGGCTGGGGTCAGGTCTTCCGCACGACCTCCAACGCCCACATCAACACCGGCGACGGTGCCGCGATGGCCCTGCGCGCCGGCATCCCGCTGATGGACATGGAGTTCTTCCAGTTCCACCCGACCGGCATCGCCGGCAAGGGGATGCTGATCACCGAGGGTACGCGCGGGGAGGGCGGTTATCTCGTCAACAAGGACGGCGAGCGCTTCATGGAGCGCTATGCCCCGCGCGCCAAGGACCTGGCCAGCCGCGACGTCGTCTCGCGCGCCATCGTCACCGAGGTCAAGGAAGGTCGCGGCTGCGGCGAGAACGGCGATTACGTGATGCTCAAGCTCGACCATCTCGGCGAGGCGGTCATCTCCAAGCGTCTGCCGGGTATCCGCGAGTCGAGCCAAATCTTCGCCGGCTGCGATCCGGTCATCGAGCCGATCCCGGTCTTCCCGACCGCACACTATGCGATGGGCGGCATCCCGACCGATCGCTTCGGTCGGGTCGCCATGCCGGCGGGTCACGGCTCCGAGGAGGTCGTGGTGGGACTCTACGCGGCCGGGGAGTGCGCCTGTGCCTCGGTGCACGGGGCCAATCGGCTGGGCGGGAACTCGCTGCTCGACATCCTGGTGTTCGGGCGTCTGGCGGGCAAAGACATCATCGAGTATGTCCGCGAAAATCCCTATCAGCGTTCGGTGGACTCCGCGAGCTTGGATCAGGCCATGGGCCGTTTGGAGCGCTGGGAGCAAAAGGGTGACGGTCCCCCGGTACAGCAGCTGCGTGCCGATTTCCGTAAGTGTATGGAAGATCACGCCGGTGTCTTCCGGACCGAGGAGATCATGACCGAGGGCTACAACAAGCTTTGCGAGCTGCGCGACCGACTGCCCGAGGTGCGTCTGACCGACCAGTCCAAGGTCTTCAATACCGCCCGGATCGAGGCGTTGGAGCTGGAAAACATGATGGATGTCGGCATGTCGATCGCCGTCTCCGCGCTGTATCGCCAAGAGAGTCGAGGCGCCCACTCGCGGCCGGACTACCCTGCGCGCGACGACCAGACCTGGCTCAAGCACAGCCTCTACTACCGGGAGGGCGATCGCATGGACTACAAACCGGTGCGCACCAAACCCTTGACGGTCGAGTCGTTTCCGCCGAAGGAACGGGTTTATTAGGGTTCGGGGTTCAGGGTTCGGGGTTCAGGGTTCAGGGTTCGGGGTTCAGGAGGCAGGAGGCAGGATGGATGCGCCTTTCGGCGGGGCATCCGCCATCGGCCTCGCCCGTATCCGCGGGACTCGGTGATGCGCCGTCCTCTGATCCGGCCTCCGACCACGGCTCGGTGCCGCTGAGCGCTTGCTCGGATGACAACACAACGAATTCAGGTGCGTTATGAAGATCAGCGTCTACCGCTACAATCCGGACACCGATACCAAGCCCCGGATGCAGGACTACGAGGTCAAGACCTTTCAAGGCATGATGCTGCGCGATGCCTTGCTCGAAGTGAAAAAGCACGACGAGAGCTTCAGTTTTCGCCATTCCTGCGGTGAAGGGGTCTGCGGCTCCGACGGCGTCAACGTCAACGGACGCAATGTGCTCGCCTGCATCACGCCGATCACCGAGCTGAAAGAGCCGATCCAGGTCCGTCCCTTCCCCGGCCGCCCGGTGATCCGCGATCTGGTCGTCGACATGACGCAGTTCTACGAGCAATACCGGGCCGTCAAGCCCTATCTGGTGCGTAAGGATCCGCTCCCCGAGCAGGAGATCCTCCAGTCGCCGAAGGATCGCGACAAGCTCGACGGGCTCTACGAATGCATCCTCTGCGGCTGCTGCTCGACCGCTTGCCCATCGTTCTGGTGGAATCCCGAGAAGTTCCATGGCCCCGCCGCCCTGCTGCAGTCCTGGCGCTTCCTCGCCGACAGCCGCGACCAGGCGACCGAGGAGCGGCTCGACGCGCTCGACGGTCCCTACAAGCTCTTCCGTTGCCACAGCATCATGAATTGTGTCGAGGTCTGCCCGAAGGGTTTGAATCCCACCCGGGCCATCGGCAAGATCAAGGATCTGATGCTGGATAAGGGTGTGTAGCGATCCGTTGGCGACTGAATCGACATCCGAAACCACGGCCATGACCGACGCCTCCCGGCAGGCGTCGGACACGGCGCTCGAGATCCGACGGCTGCGCTGGCAATGCCGACGCGGCATGTTGGAGCTCGATCATCTCTTGGATCGCTTCCTCGATCTCGGCTACCGGGATCTCAGTCCGGCCCGACGCATCGACTTCGTCCGCCTGCTTGCCGAGCAGGACCAACGCCTCAGCGATTGGTTCATGTCCCGCGCCGAACCGCCGGATACCGAGCTGCGTGACCTGGTCCGGCACATCGTCGCGGTCGTGCGTGAACGGTGCAGCGGGTCGCCCGACTTGCAGGGGTAGCGTATCGATCGCATCATCTCCTCGCTCTCGAACGGCGCGGCAACTCGGGCTCGCAGGCCGGACCCGGGATCATCTCGCTCGACGGGCAAAGAGGCGCACCCAAGGCCGACCATCATTGGAGGAGACAACGCATGATCGATATCCGCTACCCCATTGCCGGGCTCATTGTGGCCACGTCCCTGTGGATCGTCCACGACCGCAGCAACCAGGCCCCCGAGTCGAGTCCCGAGCCCGTACCGCCGCCGATCGCGGCATCGGGGGGCGACTCTCCCGTGACTGCCGCGGGGTCCGCTCCCGTGACGGCGATTGATCCGGCACCGGCTCGCCCCTCTGCTTTGCCCCCGATGGTCCATCCAGACGATAACCCCGCGACCGCCGAGAAGATCGCGCTCGGCAAACAACTCTTTGTCGATCCGCGCCTCTCGGGCAGCGGCGAAATGGCGTGCCAGGGCTGTCATTATCGCCATCTCGGCTGGACCGACGGGCGGACACTTTCGCCGAAGGACAACGGGGATCTGAATACGCGCCATACCCCGTCGCTGTACAACACGGGCTACCAGACCGCCTGGTACTGGGACGGCCGTGCGACGACCCTCGAGGGTCAGGTGCTGGCCGCCTGGAAGGCCCAGATCAACGCCGACCCGGAGCAGGTCGCGCCGCTCATTCAGGCTGTCCCCGGATATGCCGCCCAGTTCGAGACCGTCTTCGGCGGCCCGGCCACACCGGAGACGATCGTCAAGGCGCTCGCCACCTATCTGCGCACCAAGAACAGCGACGAATCGCCCTGGGACCGCCACGAGATGGGCGAGGCCGGGGTGGTCACGCCGGACGCCATCGCCGGACAGGCGCTCTTCGTCGGCAAGGCCGGATGCGTTGCCTGTCACTCGCCGCCCTATTACGGCAACAGCACCTTCTACAACGTCGGCCTGGAGCACGGAAAGGAAACCCCCGACCCGGGGCGATTCAACGTGACCAAGGACGAGGCGGATCGCGGCGCATTCAAGACGCCTTCGCTTCGGTCCGTGGCCTTGAGCGCACCCTATTTCCACGACGGCAGTGCGCCTACGCTCGAGCTGGCGATCCGCTACATGGCCTCCGGCGGCAATCCGGATCCGAACAAGTCCGAGCTGCTGGTCGACCGCGGCCTGACCGACACCGAGATCTTCCAGCTCGGCGCCTTCCTGCGCACACTCACGAGTCGGGAGACCTGGGATATGCCCGAGATTCCATGATCTGACCGGGTTACTCTGCGGGGACACGACCTGTTTCCAGCAGTGTGTCCGGCCGGAGGATTGATCAGCATCCGTAGGTGCAAATCAATTTGCACCTACGGATGCGCGTCGCGATCGATCGGAGGGTCATGACGGCGAGTTTCGACTCGAATGCAGAAGTCCCGCTCCAGCACGATTGATCCGGTTCTACGATGGGCTCTCACCGCGAACGTCCGCCGCTTTTGATCCGCCCCGGGTTGTCCCGGCACTTCGCCTTGTTTGTCGTGCTGACCCATCTCGCGGCGGCGGCGGTGATCCCGGCACTCCCCGGCGGCCCGCCGTCGTTGCTTCTGCTGCTCCCGGTCGCTCTCAGCGCATGCTATGTGGGCTATGTCGATGTCCTACGGCGCGCGCCTTGGTCTCTAGAGTCGGTCCTCTGGGAGTCGGACGGGACTTGGCGGATTCGATTCGTCTCGGGTGCCGAGCGCGAGGGGAGCCTGTGCTCGGCTACCTTCATCGCCCTCCCGCTCGTCGTGCTCAACTTCCGATTCGGCTTCCTGCGCCGCCACACACTTCCCATTTTCGCCGATGCGCTCGATGCGGAGCAGCTGCGCCGCCTGCGACAGCGGCTCCGCATCGAGGGTGCGGCACGGGATCGAGCCTCCGACCTGCCCTGACGGCCTGTTTTGCCTGCGGGGTTTGGGGTGACTTCCTGCAGAAGACGCAGGTCATCGACACTCAGGGGTCACGCGAGCCCGAGACGCTCCCGACTTACTCGGTACGCGCTTCGACCTCCTCGCCCCACCTAAGTGAGGGGGGGGCGGGCGGGATATCCTCGAAGCTGTCGCCGCCCGCGGCGATGGTGAACTGCCGGGATTCCTCGGGGCCGCCGGCTCGAGGGTCGCGATCCGAATCGAATGAACATGGAACATGGCATTCTCCTCCGCAGTTGACATAATCGCCGCGGCCTTGACCGGGCCGCGACGGATCCTTTTTCCAGTCTAGCCCAAGGGTCGAAGATCCGTGTCTCGCCGTCGCCTCGACTCCGGCCGCTCGGGTGGCCAACCCGTGGTGCGATCCCCGGAGCGACGGATGGGGCAGGGCAGGCAACGCGCCGCTCGAAGAATGCCCGGCGCGGCTTCGCCTCAATGCGTTCCGAGCCGCCGCGTCTTCACCAGATCCCCGCGATAATCGACGAAGTCCATCATGTGGGCGCCGAGTCGGGCCGCGTAGTCTTGCGGCGTCGGCGTGTCGTGCGGATCGACCTCGCGGTCGTGAGCCAGATCCGGCTCGACCATCTCCACGGTCACATAGGCGAGCAGACCCTCGGCGATCAGATTGGCCGCCTCGCATTGCCACTGCGGGCGCTCCCGGTCCAGGAGCGCCTGTTGATCCTCGCCGAGCGTGCCCGCGCGCAGCGCCGACCAGCTGTCGACCAAGAGTCGGATGAGATCGTCTTCGGTGGGGTCCTGGTCGTTCATCGGGCTCCGAGGTTTGGGTGTGGCGGCTGCCGGCGATTTTAGACCCTTCCGATCTCTCCGCGTACCGGTCGTCATACCGCCCTCAACCCTTCACGCAGACCACCTGTTTCAGCGTATGCACCACCTCCACCAAGTCGGCCTGGTTGGCCATGACCTGGTCGATGTCCTTGTAGGCACCCGGAATCTCGTCGAGCACACCCTTGTCCTTGCGACAGATCACCCCTTGGGTCTGAGCCGCCAGATCCGCCGGCGTAAACTGCTTCTCGGCCGCGGTGCGGCTCATCCGTCGTCCGGCGCCATGGGCACTGGAGCAGAAGCTCTCGGGATTCCCCTTGCCGCGCACGATGTAGCTGCGCGCGCCCATGCTGCCCGGGATGATGCCGAGATCCCCTTCCCGCGCCCGGATCGCACCCTTGCGGGTGACCCAGACGTTCGACCCGAAGTGGTGCTCGCGCTCGACGTAGTTGTGATGACAGTTCACCACCGCCTCGGTGACCGAGAAGGCCGGCAGATGCCGGGCGAGTGCGGCCAGCACCAGCGCCATCATCTGCTCGCGATTCTCCCGCGCATAGGCCTGCGCCCAGGACACCGCAGCCACGTAGTCGTCGAAGTGCTCCGAGCCCTCCGGCAGATAGGCGAGATCCCGATCGGGGAGCTGGATCATCCAGCGCTCCATGTCGCGCCGGGCCAGCTCGATGAAGTAATGGCCGATGGCATTGCCGATGCCGCGGCTGCCCGAGTGCAGCATGACCCAGACGCGCCCGGACTCGTCGAGGCAGACCTCGATGAAGTGATTGCCGCCGCCCAAGGTTCCGATCTGGTTGATCCAGTTGGAGAAGCGGCCGAAAGCCTTGAGCAGCTGCGGGTGCTTCTCGGTCAGCGCGGCCAGCGGCGCGGCGAAGGGCGTCGCCGCCTCGCTCAGCGCACGCGCATCGGTGTGCTGGGAACGCCCCACCGGCACGTCGCGGCTGATCTGGTCGAAGACCTTCTTCAGCGCCCGCTCGTCGAGCTGCTCGGCGCGGAGGGAGGTGCGCGCGGCCGCCATGCCGCAACCGATATCGACCCCCACGGCGGCCGGGATGATCGCCCGGTCGGTGGCGATGACACTGCCGATGGTGGCGCCGATGCCGGTGTGCACGTCGGGCATGGCGGCGACGTGACGATGGATGAAGGGCAGCTTGGAGAGGTTGACCAGCTGCTCTCGCGAGCGTGCGTCCAGCTCCTCGGTCCACACCTTGACCGGCTTTTCGCCCTCGGTGATGACTTGCTTGATCGTCATGGCTCCTCCTGCCGCGCATTGGGCGGCGCACGATGGCACGGCCGACGGCGGCCGTGCCGGACACTGGCGGGGAGGATGCGCTGGAAAGGGACTTTGGGTGTCCGGTCTTGCTGCTCCCCGCCGGATCGACTGACGGGGTAAAACCGGTCAAGCGATCAGAATTCGCGCGTCCTTGGCGCTCCGAAACGGCGATGACCGCTGTCGGAGGGCCGATAGGATGCGCAGATTGGATTGAGCTCGCGGTGTATGCGGAACAGGCAGCCGCCAACGGATACGCGCGCAGACCACGAGCCGCGGGAGGCGCTCGGTGGAGTCGTTGCGATGAGGCTTGGTCGGCGCACGTGGATGACTCGAAGCAAGGTGATCGATGTCTGTCGACCGCATCGGCGGCCCGGGATTTGGCAGCGAGGATCCTACGCTCGATCAAACAGGCCCGCAAGCAGGCTCAAAACCATGCCCGCGCCTCGATCCGGCGCAAGGCCGTATCGCAAACCAACCCGTAGAAGGGCGCCCAGCGCGGGATCTCGAAGGTCACTCGACAGCGAGAAGGTCCGAGCGGATCTACGCGATGTCCGGTCGCGTCAATGCCGGCGACCTGCCAGGCCCAGGCGTTCTCGGGCTCCCAGCGGGTGATCTCGAAGGGGAGCCAGAGGCCGACCGAGGTCTGGATCCGCCCGCGCATGCCGGGGCCGATCAGATGCGAAGGAGCTTCGACCGCGCGCAAGCTCGGCCCCCAGCGCGGCCATTCACGCGTGTCGATCAGGATCCGCCAGGCGACGCCGACGGGGGCTTCGATGATGCGGTCGACTCGATGCACGGGATCAGTCCTCGGCGGGTTTCTCGAACACCATGAAATGCTGTGTAGGCAGCATGTCGAGGGTCTCGACCCAGCGCAGTCCGACGGCTTCGAGCTCGGTAATCGCTTGCGCTTGGGTCATCTTGTGCAGCGGCTTGATGGGAACCCGTGGATCCTCGCCGCGATATTCGATCAGAAAGACCCGCCCGCCCGGTCGCAGTGCCCGACGAATGCCCTGCATCATCTCGAAGGGATGGGCGAACTCGTGATAGGCATCGACGAGCAGCGCGGCATCGAGACTCTCCGACGGCAGCTTGGGATCATCCTCGGCGCCGAGGACCGGGGTCACGTTGGTGATCGCCCGCCGCTCGATGCGTTTGTGCATGACCTCGAGCATCTCCGGTTGCACGTCGACCGCGTAGACGCGACCCGCCGGGACGGCCTCGGCGATGCGGAAGGTGAAATACCCGGTGCCTGCGCCGATGTCGGCGACCTGTGCATCGGGCGCGAGTCCCATGCCCTCCACCACCCGGTCGGGCGTCTCCTCGACGACACGGGTCCTTCGCTCCAGCCAGGCGGCGCCCTGGTGGCCCATGACTTGGGAGATCTCGCGACCGAAATAGGTCTTGCCGATCCCGTCGCGGCTCGGCGCGCGGAAGGTGTAGAGGTCATCGGAAGACAGAGCGGGTTCGGCCTGCGCGGGCACGGCTGCAAGCAGGCACAAACCGGCGAGGAGGAGGATTGATCTTCGGCGGCTCATCGAGGCGTTCTCCGGTGCGGGCGGGCATCCGAGTGTGGATGCGACGATTCCACCAATGCGGGCGTTGGCCCGCGAATCTACTCCCCCTCGGTTCCGGTCGGCATCGACGAGTGATGCTGACCGCAGCACACTCCGGCCCGCAAGAATCAACCCAGGTTCGTGCGGAGCATCCTTGCCCGCCAGTCAGCCTTTTGCCATTGGACGCTCACCGGTGCCTCTCGGAAGAACCCTGGCCTCCCCCGATCCCGGTGTCTTACAGAAGATTTGTTTGAACAAGCCCTCGGCGGCGAATCCGTTGCCGCCGATTGGCTCCCGGACAGCGGGACTCGGGCGCGGGCGATCGAAGCCATCGAGGTCCTGTACCGGTAGATCGAAGGGGCAGCCGGCAACGTCACGACCGAACTGGTTCTTTTCAGCCGTTCGGGGGCGGACGATCGTCTGTCCGGGCGCGTGCGTGATGTTTACGGGATGGATCCGCGCGACGCCACGTTCCTGCCGGACCGCATCGAGCTCACGACGATCATGCCGAAAACGGGCGATCCGCATTGCTGCCCGACGGGAACGGCGCGCTGGTCGACCCCGAGGAGATTCCGCGGCTCGAGCGGCCGAATGGTGCGAAGGCTTGAGACGCATCAGCTCGGGGTTGGCGTCCGCCAGGTGGGTCAGAAAACGCTTGCCCGCCTTGCCGATGTGCGGTGCGACCTCGGTCAGCCAGGTGGCCGTTTCGACGGCCTCGATCTGGCAGAAGAAGGGGCGAAGACTGCTGAAGGGATGATGGCGCCAGTGCTGCAGGAGGCGTGCGGTCTCCCGGGTGACGCGCCTGTTGTTTCCCATCCTGATCCGCAAACCACCGGCCATTTTTGCAGGGAATTTTCCACCGGTGATGTCGTTTTCCGGTGAAGCAATGCGGTAAGCGCGGAGCGCGGATGTCCCGCACGCTTCACCGGCGTGCATCCTCGC
>NZ_DATITZ010000100.1:0-61240 GCF_035467215.1 Thiocapsa sp.
AAACGCGCGCCTAAGATCGATATATCAAAGCGTTGGGCCGCCCCTTCAGGGCTTAGGATGGGGGTCGTGGTCCCGGGGCGTTGCCCCGGGCTCGCGTGGTGAGCCCCGTTGGGGCAGCCGGATACCAGCGGGTTCGATTCATGGCCATGGCAGGCTCCGTCCGATGCTGGATCAGGGAGCAGTCTGCGCATGTACACCACCGCGTTTAAAAGCCGGATTTGAGGTTACGCCTCCGGGCCGAGCGCCGCGGCGATCAGCTCGACGGGGTGCATGACCGCGATGTCCAGCCCGGCCTCGCGAACGCCTGCGGCCAGGTGCAGGGCGCATCCGGGATTGGTGGTGACGATCACCTCCGGGGTCTCCAGACGCACCGGGGCCAGCAGCTCGGCGAGAAGAGCCTCGGCCATGACAGGGTGCCGGAGCAGGTAGGTTCCGGCGGCACCGCAGCAGCCTTGACCCGGCGGCAACGGCGCCACCGCGAGACCGGGGATGCGCCCGAGCAGCCGATGGACGGCGGCATTGCCGCCGAGCTGGTTGCGATGCGAGCAGGGCTCGTGGATCAAGACGCGACGCCGATCGGGTCGGAGCCGCAGCGCTTTCGGCCACTCGACCCCGTCCAGGAAGGCGCACAGCTCCAGGGTGTCGCGCAGCGCCGGATCCCCTCGAAGCTCGGCCACACAGGCGCTCGCCAGGCCGACGAGCGTGCGCTCGCCGTGCACCCGCACGCAGGCATCGCGCTGTGCATCGGCCTGTGCGGGCAATCCGTTGTGTCTGAGCATGGCGCCGCAGCAGGTGTCGGGCGAGACGATGCGAAAACCCAGATTCAGCCGGGACGCGACCTTCAGGGTTGCCGCGACGGCCCGTCCCTCCGCGGCGGAGCCCATGCAGCCGAGGAAGAGATCGACGTCCGCCCCTTCCGGGTTGCGCGGGGTGATCGGCCGGGCGACGGCCCCCATCGCGGTCGCCATTCGGTGGTAGGGACGCAGCGCGTGGATGCGGTCGAGTCCGAGCCGCTCCGCCAGTCGGGCCAGACCGAGGCGGCGGTACAGGCGCGGGACCCGGGCGAATCGGTTCATCAGCCATGCGCTCGACAAGGCGCCGAGAGCGATCCGCTTGAACGTCCGCCGCGGCGCCGGCAACGCGGCCGTGCGCAGCGCCTTCGCCTGATCGGCGATGCGCCCGTAGGCGACCTCCGAGGGGCAGGCGCGCTCGCAATTCAGGCAGCCGAGACAGCCGTCGAGATGACCGGCAAGGGTCGGCGTCATCGCCAAGTGGCCGTCCGCCCAGCCTTGGATCAGTGCGATCCGCCCGCGCGGCGAGTCCGCCTCTTGGCGTGCCAGTTGAAACGTCGGGCAGTGCGGCAGGCACAGCCCGCATTTAACGCACTGATCGGCAAGCTGCAGCAGTTCACGGATTGCGACGGCCTGCGAAAGGCTGCGTTGGGCTTCGGCCGAGGTCTTCAATCGCGGGGGGTCGTCCAGTGGCTGGGTCGGTTCGTTCGGAGTGCGTCCATGCCGGCGAGCCTGTTGCCTAGGACGTGGGAACGTGGGTGGCGCTCGGTCGCTGCGGACCTTGATTATGTTACCCTCCTAGGGTCGCCTTGCGGGCAATTCAGGTCATTAAGATGTCGTACTACCGCTACCATGTCTTCTTCTGCACCAACCAGCGTGAGGACGGCAGCCAATGCTGCAACCAGTGCGGGGCTGCTGCGATGCGGGATTTTCTCAAGCGTCGCACCAAGGAGCTGGGTCTGACGGGGCGTGGCGGGGTGCGCATCAATACCGCCGGTTGTCTCGACCGTTGCGCGGAAGGACCCGTGATCGTGGTCTATCCGGAGGACACCTGGTACACCTACGTCGACAGCGAGGATCTGGAGGAGATCCTGCAGGAGCATCTGATCGGCGGGCGGGTCGTGGATCGGCTGCGGTTACCCTAAACCGCGCTGGTTCCAACGCTCGTCAAATCTCCCGGGGCCGATCCCATCCGGAAACATCGCATACCGCGCCGGGCGCGGTTTAAGGTTACCGGCCTGAATCGCGGCTTAAATTTCGGGTTGCGTGCGACGATTTCGTCACGTAGACTTCGCGGTCTTTCTCGACACAGAAAACGAAATCGACGGCCCGCGCGCGACTCGTCACTCGACCCGTACCGGCTTAATGCCGCAACAATCGGTTCGATGTCGGGACAACGCGAGCACGGCATCCCGGAGCGAAGGACATGACGACGACAGTGAGTGCAAAACCGGCGGAAGTCCGCCGTGCCTGGTATCTGGTCGATGCCGACGGCAAGACCCTCGGGCGGCTCGCGAGCGAGTTGGCCCTTCGCCTGCGTGGCAAGCACAAGCCGCAGTACACCCCCCATGTCGACACCGGCGACTATATGGTCGTCATCAATGCCGAGAAGGTGCGGGTAACCGGGAACAAGCGCGAAGACAAGATGTACTATCGCCACACCGGCTACGTCGGCAATCTCAAGTCGACGAATCTCGCCAAGCTGCTCGACTCCAAACCCGAGCGCGCCATCGAGATCGCCGTGAAGGGGATGCTGCCGCGCGGACCGCTCGGACGGGCTATGTTCAGGAAGCTGCGTGTCTACGCCGGACCGGAGCACGGTCATCAGGCGCAACAGCCGCAAGTCCTTGAGCTCAACGTTTAGGAATCAGACGCATGTCCGAGAGACAACACGCCATCGGTCGACGCAAGACCTCCGCCGCCCGGGTCTTCCTGACCCTCGGGTCCGGCAACATCACGGTCAACGATCGCCCGCTTGATCAATTCTTCGGCCGCGAGACGGCTCGGATGGTCGTGCGTCAGCCGCTCGAGACCGCCGGGTTGCTCGATCGCGTCGACATCAAAGCGACCGTTGCCGGCGGCGGCAACACGGGGCAGGCCGGCGCAATTCGCCATGGCATCGCCCGGGCGCTGGTGCTGTTCGACGAGAACCTCCGTTCGCCGATGCGACGCGCTGGTTTCCTGACCCGCGACGCCCGCGAGGTCGAGCGTAAGAAGGTTGGTCTCCACAAGGCCCGCAAGCGTCCTCAGTTCTCGAAGCGTTAACAGCTCGACCGCGACACCTCGACTGCGGAGCGATCGCTCCCGATTGCAGGCTCGGCACTCCCGAGTCCACTTTCGCGGGTACTGCAATCGGAGCGCGCTCTCGTCGCGGCCTGGTCGCCCGGCATCATCCCTCCTCGATGCCGGCAGCACGATCCAAATTTGGGGGATCGTCTAGTGGTAGGACAGCGGACTCTGACTCCGTCAACCTAGGTTCGAATCCTAGTCCCCCAGCCACATCCTGAGCGAATTCGTCTTTCAGCCGGCATCCGTCTCCTGCGCTGCCGGTCCGTTCCCGTCTAACCTCGTCTAACCTGGCGCTGTACACCCTGCGCGACACCCTGCCGATGTGGCATCGACGTCAGCCCCGCCTTTTCGGCGAGGCGTCCCCGGCGGTCTCGGCGAGAATCGGGTGTGGTGCTTTTTCGGTTCGTTTTCCGCCGCCTGATACATCGGTTTGTCTCGCCGTGCTCGAGGTCGGCGGTCGAGCGGAATCGCTTGTTCAGTCTGGTGTCTTCGCCCGTAAAGCAGGCATCTTCGCTGGCCTGTCCCGCCTTCGGGTCTCAAGGGGCGGGCGCCTGTTTCGGCTTGCTCCGATGCTAAAAAGCAACACATCGTGGGTGTGTGTCTTTTTTTGCCCCACTCTGTTGCAAAACACTCCGCCTTCCACTATAGTTCAGTACGCAAAGCATGATTGCGTTGGTTTCTGCAGTCTACCTGACAAATTCACAACAGCGGAGAAGAGTATGAACAAGAAGATCCTGAGCCTCGCGGTCGCTGCCGCGCTGGTCGCCCCGGGCGCCGCGATGGCCGAAGCTATCCTGTACGGCAAGCTGAACGTTTCCCTCGACTATGCGAACGTCAAGAACGTCGTCCTTCCGGAATACGGTTTCGCGACGGATGCCAACGGCGACGTCATTCTCGACACCAACGGTAACCCGACCCTGGTGCGGACTGAACCCGGCGTGGACTTCGACGGATGGGGAATGTCCAGCAACGGCTACATCCCCGGTGAGGGCCGTGCAAGCCGAATCGGCGTCAAGGGTTCCGAGGATCTGGGCAACGGTCTCAAGGCGATCTATCAGGTCGAGCTCGGCATCAACCTGAACGACACCAACAACAACGTCCTGAGCAACAGCGACTCGATCACCTATCGGAATACGTTCGTCGGTCTCGCCGGCGACTGGGGCACCGCCCTGCTCGGCCGTCACGACACCCCGATGAAGATCTCGACCGGCAAGCTCGACCTCTTCTCCGACACCATGGGTGACTACAACGGCACGGTCGGTTTCCGCGATCTGCGTGCAGACAACGTCGTTGCCTATATCAGCCCGAGCCTGGCTGGCTTCCAGTTGATGGGTGCCATCATTCCGGCCGGCGGCGCGACGGGCGGTGGACAGGGGCTGAACCTCAACGAAGACAGCCTTGCGGGTGCCTACTCCCTCGCGGGTATCTACAGCAACGGTCCTTTCTACGGGTCCGTCGCCTACGAGTCGCTCGGCAATCAGCATTTCAATACCCAGGTCGCCAGCCTCGCCGGCAACAACTGCCCGGTCGAGACACCTAATGTCGCTAACCGCGACCCGAGCGATCCCTTTACCTCGACCTGTGCCTACACGGATGACGATTCCACGGCTTGGCGGCTTGGTCTTGGCCTGCTCGATTGGAACGGCTTTAGCCTGACCGGTATCTACGAGAAGCGCGACAACGAGTTCCCGAGCGGCCGGTATGCGGCGTTCACCAACCCGGCCGACGGGAGCTTCAATACCTTCTTCCCGGGTGGTCCCGACGAGGTCGAGCTCTGGCAGATCCAGGCGGGCTATGCCTTCGGCAACAGCATGGTCAAGGCGATGTATGGTCAGGCTGACTACAGCAGCGACTACGAGTTTGGACCCAGTGCCGTTGCTGCGGCCGGTGGCGATCTCGCAGGAAAGATCGCGAGCGACTTGTACAGCAACCAGATCGAGACCTGGAGCATCGGCTTCGATCACAACCTGAGCAAGCGTACCAAGGCCTACGCGCTGTACACCGCCGTGGATGCCGACTCCAAGGACACCATCTCCGCTACGCAATGGGACGGCTTCTCGGTCGGCATGATGCACAGCTTCTAAGCCAAGCTTAGATCCGGCATGGAACGCATGACGGGGCCTTCGGGCCCCGTTTTTTGTTGCTTAAACCGCGTCCGGAGCGGCATGCGTCGTTTTCATCGTGCGTCTGGCTTCGGAGATATCCTCGATCTCAGTGACACGCGGTTTAGAATTTAATATTTTTTAGGCCGACTTCAGATTTCGTTGGCGCGCCATCGCGGTCGCCTCTCCTCTTGTTGACTCCGAGATACGCCCCCCGGCGTGATTCCTCGATGAAACCGCGTTCAGGGCAAGATCCTGAGCTCCGGGCGGGTTCAGCGTTGAATGCACCGCCGAAACTCGTCACAAGCGCGATTTAAAGTTCCTATTTCTCAACATCCTAAACCGCGTCAGCTCAGACGCTCAAGGATCCGACCGAGGCCGGCCCAATCCAAAAACTCTTCATGCCGCTCCGGACGCGGTCTAGGCCCGCAACGTCTTGGGCCCATCCGGGGTTCCCAGGATCAACACATCCGCCGGGCGCAGCGCAAAAATGCCGACGGTGACCACGCCCGCGATATTGTTGATCTGTTGCTCCAGCTTGGCGGGCTCCATGATCTCCAGATGCTGCACGTCGAGGATCAGGTTGCCGTTGTCGGTCACGAATCCGTCACGCCAGACCGGGGTGCCGCCCAATTGGACCAGCTCGCGCGCGACATAGCTGCGCGCCATCGGAATCACCTCGACAGGCAGCGGGAAGGCGCCCAAGACCCTCACCAGCTTGCTCTCGTCGGCGATGCAGACGAACTGCCGGCTTGCCGCCGCGACGATCTTCTCCCGAGTGAGCGCACCGCCGCCGCCCTTGATCAACTGGAGCTGCGCGTTGGACTCGTCGGCGCCATCCACGTAGAGCGAAAGCTCGCCGACGGCATTGAGGTCGTAGACCGGGATCCCGTGCGCCTTGAGTCGCTCGGTCGAGGCGACCGAGCTGGATACCGCGCCCTCGATCCGTCCCTTGATGCCGGCGAGCGCATCGATGAAATGATTCACGGTCGAGCCCGTGCCGACCCCGATGATGCCCTCCTCGACATACGCAAGCGCCGCCTCGGCGGCCTGTTTTTTCATGGCGTCTTGTGTGTTCATGTGTCCTCCGGTGTGTTGGTCGAGTGTGAGGCGTTAAACCGCGCTCGGAGCGATATGCGATGTTCTTGGATGGGATCGGCCCCGGCAGACTTGACGACCGCCGGAGTCTGCGCGGTTTAAGATATTAAAAAATAGATCATTTTAAACCGCGTCCCCGCTAAGGGCCGTGGATGCATCAATCGTCGAACTCACTGGAAATGAGCATCTCCCTCTGGACGCGGTTTAGCTTCTTGCCGCCAGCTCAGCGCCAACGATTGATTGTGCCCCGCGCGGATCGGCCCAACCTGCTCTTTTCTAGGTCCGGCGGTATCATACCAGAGCCCAGAAACCCCACGGATCCGTCCGGAGTCACACCGTGCCGAGAGTGAGATGCTTCGTTTCGAGTGCGTCCAATGCCAAATGTCCGTCCGGCACTCGGCGAAGAGACGGCTTCAGAGCCCGTATTCTTGACACTCTAAACCGCGTCAGCTCCGACGCTTCTTCATTCAGTCGACACGGATCCAATCCAAGAACAATGCATATCACACCGGACGCGGTTTAGATGCCCGACGCCTATATCGAACGGATCCTGCGTGCTCGCGTCTACGACGTGGCGCAAGAAACTCCGCTGACCCATGCGCCGCAGCTCTCCTCGCGGCTTGAGAACGCGGTCTTTCTCAAGCGCGAGGACTTGCAGCCGGTGTTCTCGTTCAAGCTGCGCGGAGCCTACAACAAGCTGATCCATCTGGATCCGGAGGTGCGTGCGCGCGGCGTGATCGCGGCCAGCGCGGGAAATCATGCACAGGGCGTTGCGCTCGGTGCCGCCAAGCTCGGGGTGCCGGCGATCATCGTCATGCCGCGGACCACGCCTGCGATCAAGGTGCGGGCGGTGCGTCGTCTCGGTGGTAAGGCCGTCCTGCATGGCGACTCCTACGACGAGGCCTTCGCCCATGCGATGACCTTGGTCGCGGAGAAAGGGCTGACCTTTCTACACCCCTTCGATGACCCCGACGTGATCGCCGGTCAAGGGACGATCGGGATGGAGATCCTGCGGCAGCATCCGGTCCCGCCCTATGCGATCTTCGTCCCGGTGGGCGGCGGCGGATTGATCGCCGGTGTTGCGGCCTACGTCAAATGGTTGATGCCGGAGGTGCGCATCATCGGTGTGGAGCCACAGGATGCGCCCACGTTGCATGCAGCGCTGGCCGCGGGACGTCGCGTCGAGTTGGCGCAGGTCGGACTCTTCGCCGACGGTGTGGCCGTGAAGTTGATCGGCGAGGAGACCTTTCGTATTGCCCGAGAGCGTGTCGACGAGGTCGTTCTCGTGAGCACCGACGAGATCTGCGCCGCGGTCAAAGACATCTTCGACGACACCCGCGGGATCGCCGAGCCGGCCGGCGCGCTCGCGGTCGCCGGCATGAAGCGCTATGTCGAGACGCACAAGATCAAGGGCGAACATCTGATCGCAATCGAGAGCGGCGCCAACGTGAACTTCGATCGGCTGCGCCATATCGCCGAGCGCGCCGAGCTCGGCGAGCGGCGCGAGGCCTTGCTTGCGGTCGAGATCCCGGAGCGCCCGGGTAGCTTTCTGGCCTTCTGCCGCGTGATCGGACGGCGTCAGATTACCGAGTTCAACTATCGCTACTCGGATGCGTCACGCGCGCAGGTCTTCGTCGGCGTGGAGCTGGCGCGCGGGGACGAAGAGCGCGCGGAGCTGATCGGCCGCCTTGTGGAAAAAGGCTTCGGCGTGCTCGACATGACCGAGAACGAGACGGCAAAGCTGCATATCCGCTACATGGTGGGCGGGCATGCCGAAGGGATCGAGCGCGAGACGCTGGTGCGCTTCGAGTTCCCCGAGCGCCCGGGCGCGCTGCTGGATTTTCTCTCGGCCCTGGGGAAGCGTTGGAACATCACCCTGTTTCATTACCGCAACCACGGCGCGGCCTACGGTCGGGTCCTGATGGGCGCCCAGATTCCGCCGGACGAAGCGGATGCCTTTCGTGAGGCGCTCGATACCTTGGGTTATCAGTACTGGGAAGAGACCGAAAATCCGGCGTATCGGCTCTTTGCCGGATCTAAACCGCGCTCCGGGTGATTTGCGGGGGTGCCGCGGGGTTTGCTGTATCGTCGCGAACAAACGGCCTCGGCGGGGCGCGGTTTAGATGATCAAAACGAAAAGGCGATTTCCGGGAACAAACTGCCTGCAAGGCATGTAGGGGCGACTTCAGTCGCCCCGATCATGGTGGTCGACGCTTTCCGGTAAACCACCCGTAGAGAGCGTGTTCCGCAAGGCGATCAGGCTCAAGAGCAGGGCGAACGGTCCCGAAGCCAGGTTATCGGTCGGGACGCGATCTGAGGTAGATTCGGCGCTCGGTTACCACGGCGTCGAGCGGGATATCCCAGGAGCGAGGCTCGATCTTTTCGATCCGCTGGCACTCGTGCGCGACGCCGATCAGTCGGGGTCGCCGCCAGTATCGGCGAGCCTTCAGATAGGCCAGGGTGCGATCGTAGTAGCCGCCGCCCATGCCGATGCGATTGCAGGCGCTGTCGAACCCCACAAGCGGGACCAGGATCAGGTCGAGATGGCGAGCGGGGCGGATGTGCCGGCCGCGCCGCGTGGGCTCGGGGATGCCGAAGCGATTGGGGCGCATCGTCTCGCCGGCGATCCAGCGCACGAAGCGGAGTTTGACCCGTGCTCGGCCCTCGATGCGTCTGCCCAAGACCGGGAGATAGACTGCTTTTCCGTCCTCCAGCGCTTCTTTTAGAACAGGACGTGGGTCGAGCTCGCCATCGGCCGGCCAATAGGCGGCAATCCGGCGGGCGCGCCGAAAGCGTATCTCGCGACGAAGCAGTCGAGCGACGAGACGCGAATGGTTGCGTTGCGACCGGCTGCTCAAGGCTCGGCGGCTTGCGCGCAGTGCTCGGCGGAGGAGTTTCGGATGAGGCATTGCGGGAGGGAAAAAGGGGACACCCCCCGCCTGTGCCGTTGCAGACCTTTGTTCTTGAACCAAGAGGTTCAAGTGGGAACACTTGGTTCGGCTTCAGGCTTCCCGCTCGAAGGCGGACTTGCACAACAGCCTCACTTCTATGTCCCCAGGGCAGCGATTAGGCTCAAGAAAATACCCAGGCCACGATCGGACACTGCAGGGGGTGTCTTGAGAAGAAGGCTATACCCTTTCGCCTGACGCGTCCAGCGCCTGTTCGGCTGCCAGGGCTTGCGCGACTCGCTCCTGTAGGAGCGCAAGCCGCGGGTCGATCTCGCCACCGTCGACGGTGCGGGATTTCCGAAGCTGAAACAGCTCATGGGCAATATTCAGAGCCGCCATGACCGCGATGCGGTCGGTGCCGATCACGCGTCCGGTCCTGCGGATCTCGCGCATCTTGCCGTCGAGAATCCGTGCCGACTCGCGCAGACCCTGTTCCTCATCCGGTGCGCAGGCGATTCGGTAGTCCTTGTCGAGTATCTTGATGCTGACTTGAAGCGGCTCGTCGCTCATAGACTCTCCTCCATCGCGCGCAGACGCGACAACATGGCTTCGACTCGACTGCGTGCCTGCTCGGTCTTTTCGATCAGCTCGCCGCGCTCGCCGACCAGCGTCTCTTGGCGAGCCCGCAGGGATTTGTTTTCGTCGCGCAGGCGCTGGTTCAGGCGGATCAAGGTCTCTACCTGTTGTTCCAATTGGTCGAGGTCGAAATGTGCCAAAGTCCACGACTCCGTTGAAGTTCGTCGCACTATAGAAGGCGTGCGGAGGGCGGTCAATCACGCGAAAGCGCATGGTATTATCGCATGGTCGCCGGGCTTTTGATCCTCCGGTTCCCATCCCCGTTTTCCCGCCCGGTTCCCCGAGAGGAGGTCGCCACGAATATCGACGACGATCGGCTTGCTCGCTATCTGGCGGCGGGCGCACTTTGCGCAACGCCCAGCGAGGCTCACGGCATCCTCTGCGGCTTGATCTGCGGCGGCGATGCGCACCCCGAGGCCACTTGGCTGAGCCAGCTCCGACCCGAGTCCGATGCGGGCGATCTGCAGATCGACGAGGGGCGCGAGGCCCTGTCGGCGCTGGCGCGCCTCACGCGCGAGGAGCTCGAGGCGTCCGAGTTCGCACTCACGCTGTTCTTGCCCGATGACACTCGCCCCCTTGCAGAACGGGCGATGGCCCTCTATGACTGGGTTCGCGGGTTTCTCTACGCTTGGGGAACACTCGACCATACCAGTGCGGAGCCCTCGCCGGAGACCCGCGAGATCCTGCGTGATTTTACCGACGTGACCCGCATGGATCTCGACGGACTCGACGACGACGAGCAAAACGAAGAGGCATTGACCGAAGTGAGCGAATTCATCCGGGTTGCGGCGATGACGATTTATCAGGAGCGCGTCGTCGCTCGCGCACCCTCGCCCGAGTCATGACCGCGGCCGAGTTCAAGCGGCGCCGTCGCGCCCTGGCCCACGCGATCGGCCCGAACGGCATCGCGATCCTTCCGGCCGCGCGCGAGGTCGTGCGCAATCGCGATGCCCACTACCCGTTTCGCCAGAACAGCGACTTCGTGTATCTGACGGGCTTCCCCGAACCCGACGCCTTTGCCGTCATTGCGCCGAAACGCAAAGACGGAGAGTACGTGCTCTTTTGTCGGCCTCGCGATCCGGAGCGCGAACAGTGGGACGGCCGGCGTGCAGGCGTGGAAGGTGCAACGGCGGATTTCGGCGCCGATCAGGCGTATCCGCTGAGCGAGCTCGATACAGTCATGCCGACCCTGATCGACGGGCGCGAGCGGCTGTATTTCGCGATCGGGAGCGATGCGGCGCTCGACGCGCGTGTGATGGGCTGGGTGAACCGGGTCCGGGCCAACGTCCGCGCCGGCGCTTGTGCGCCCGAGACCTTCGTGACCATCGAGTCGGTCCTGCACGAGATGCGGCTGCGCAAGAGCCCTGCCGAGATCAAGCAGATGCGCCGAGCCGCGGAGATCTCCGCCGCCGCCCATCGGCGGCTGATGCAGATCTGCGAGCCCGGCATGAACGAGTCCCGGCTCGAGGCCGAGTTCCATCACGTCTGCGCCGTCTCGGGTGCGCGCGATCAGGCCTATTCCCCGATCGTCGGCGGCGGCGCCAATGGCTGCATCCTGCACTACGTCGAGAACCGGGCGCCGCTGCGCGACGGGGATCTCGTCCTGATCGATGCCGGATGCGAGCTCGGGGGGTACGCCTCCGACATCACCCGGACCTTCCCCGTGAACGGGCGCTTCAGCGCGGCCCAGCGCGAGCTCTACGAGCTGGTGCTCGAGGCGCAGGTCGCCGCGATCGGCAAGGCCAAGCCGGGCAATCTGTGGAACGAGCCGCACGACGAGGCGGTCAGGGTCTTGACCAAAGGGCTGATCCATCTCGGCCTGCTCAAGGGCAAGCTCGCCGAGCTGATCAAGGAGGAAGCACACAAACCCTACTACATGCACCGCACGGGGCATTGGCTGGGGATGGACGTCCACGACGTCGGAAGCTACAAGCAGAAGGGCGCGTGGCGGCCCTTCGAGCCCGGGATGGTGTTGACGGTGGAGCCCGGACTCTATTTGGCCGATTCCGACGAGATCCCCGAGCCCTATCGACAGATCGGGATCCGCATCGAGGACGATGTGCTGATCACGGAGTCGGGCAACGAGATCCTCTCGGCCGCGGCACCGAAGGACCCCGATGCGATCGAATCCCTCATGGCGGGTGATTAAACCGCGCCCGGCGCGGTATGCGATGTTTTTGGATGGGATCGGCCCCGGCAGACTTGGCGACCGCTGGAGCCGGCGCGGTTTAAGATATTAAAAAGCATGTTATTTTAAACCGCGTCTCCGCTGAGGGTCATGGATGCACCAAACGTCGAGCGCACTCGAACATGAGCATCTCGCTCTGGATGCGGTTTTACAGGCAAGGCAAGTATGCACGAATACGACCTGGTGATTATCGGCGGAGGCCTGGTGGGCGGCAGCCTGGCCTGTGCCCTGTCCGGCTGCGGGCTGCGAATCGCGGTCGTGGAGGCGGTGCCGGCCGCCGCCGAGCACCAGCCGAGCTACGACGAGCGCGTCATTGCCCTGTCCTGGGGCAGTCGGCGGATCCTCGAAGCGATCGGCGTCTGGCCGGACATCGCCCCCGAGGCGGAGCCGATTCGGCAGGTCCATGTGTCCGATCGCGGGCACTGCGGGTTCACGCGGCTCGGTCCGGACGATGCGGGTGTGGAGGCACTCGGCTACGTCGCCCCGGCGCGCGTGATGGGGGCCGCCCTTCGCACGGCACTCGCCTTGTCTTCCGATGTGGAGCTGCTCTGCCCGGCACGGCTTTCGGAGCACCGCGTCGTGGCCGACCGGGTCGAGCTCGAGGTGCAGCACGGGGACGAGCGGTTGCGTCTGAGCACCCCTCTGCTGGTGGCGGCCGACGGAGGCGACTCTGCGGTGCGCCGACAGCTCGATCTCGAGACCCGAGACGAGCGCTACGAGCAAGACGCCCTCATTACGACGGTCTCGCCCGATCGCCCGCGCACCGGCGTGGCCTTCGAGCGCTTCACCGATACGGGGCCCCTGGCCCTTCTGCCGATGACCGGCGGGCGCTATTCCGTCGTCTGGACCTGCTGTCGTGATGAGACGAGTGCGCTGCTGGCGCTCTCCGACGAGGTATTTCTCACCCGTCTCCAGGCCCGCTTCGGCTACCGGCTCGGGCGTTTTCTGCAGGTGGGCCCGCGACGCGCCTACCCGCTGAAGCTGGTGCTCACGCGCAACCCGGTGCAGCCGCGTGTCGTGCTGATCGGCAACGCGGCACACACCCTCCATCCGGTGGCCGGCCAAGGTTTCAATCTGGGTCTGCGCGATGTCGCCGCACTCGCCGAGGTGATCGCTCAAAGCGCGCGTGCGGGTGCCGATCTCGGCGGTCCGGCGGCCCTCTCGGACTATCGGGACTGGCGCGGCTCGGATCAGCCGAGCACTGCACGACTGACCGATCTGCTCGCCCGCGTCTTCGTCAATCCCTGGGCGCCGCTGCGGCTCGTCCGCAACGCGGCCATGTTGGGTCTGGATCTGATTCCCCCGGCGCGCCATCGCGTGGCGCAGCGGTTCATGGGCGTGGGCGGGCGCTTGCCGCGCCTCGCCTGCGGGGTCCCTTTGGAGAAGGCCGATGCACGAAACTGAGTCCATGTCGTCGCGCGTTCCGGACATGACGGCGTCGCGGGAGCCGCTTTACGATCTGCTGGTGGTCGGCGGCGGTATGGTCGGGGCCGCGCTCGCCCGTGCCTGTTCCGGGAAGGGGCTGCGGATTGCGGTCATCGAGACCCGCGCACCGCAGCGCGATTGGCCGGCGGGGGAGATCGACCTGCGGGTCTCGGCCTTGAGTCGGGCGAGCCAGCGGATCCTCGCGCGTTTGGGTGCGTGGGAGCGCATTGCGGCGCTCGGTGCAAACCCCTATCGCAGGATGTGCGTGTGGGATGCACTCGGCGGCGGGAGCATCCATTTCGATGCCCAATCGCTCGGCGAACCCGATCTCGGGCACATCGTCGAGAACCGGGTGATTCAGCTCGCACTCTGGGAAGCCTTGGAGTCCTCGCCCGACATCCGGCTCGTTTGCCCCGCATCCATCGTCGAGATCAATCGCACGGAGACCGAGTCGCGGGTGATGCTCGCTGACGGGCAGGTCATCGCGGGTCGCCTGCTGGTCGCCGCGGACGGGCGCGATTCACTGGTGCGCGAGCTCTCGGGCATCGAGACGGAAGGCCGGGACTACGACCAGCGCGCGATCGTCGCCAACGTCCTTCCGCAGGAGTGGCATCAAGAGACCGCTTGGCAGCGCTTCCTGCCGACCGGGCCGCTGGCCCTGCTGCCGCTGGCGGACGGGCGCTGCTCGATCGTCTGGTCCGCCACCGACGAGCGTGCCGCCGAGTTGCTGGCGATGAGTGATTCCGCCTTCTCTGCCGCCCTCACCGATGCCTCCGAAGCGCGGCTCGGCGCACTCGTCGTGGCGGGTCCGCGCGCCGCCTTTCCGCTTCGACTCCAGCATGCCAAGCAGTACGTCCTGCCGGGATTGGCCTTGGTCGGGGACGCCGCCCACGCGGTCCATCCGCTCGCCGGACAGGGCGTGAACCTGGGGTTCCTCGACGCGGCCGAGCTGGCCGCGGCGATCGATCTCGCGCTGGAGCGGGGGCGCGACATCGCGGGTCTCTGGGCGCTGCGCCATTACGAACGAGCGCGCCGCGGCGACAACACCGCCATGCTCGCCGCGATGGATCTGATCAAACGGACCTTCAGCAACGAAGTGCCGCCGGTCGCTGCACTGCGCAGCCTCGGGTTGACCCTGACCGACCGAATCGGCCCCATCAAGTCACTCTTCATGGAGCGTGCGCTCGGTTTGGGGAGCGATCTGCCGCCGCTTGCGCGTCCGATTTAAACCGCGCCCAGCGCGGTATGCGATGTGTTTGGGTGGGATCGGCCCCGGTAGATTTGACGAGCGTTTGAGTCGGCGCGGTTTAAACCAGGTTCGAACAACCGGCATGTAGCCATAAGGTCTCTCGGATTCGCAACATTCGCAAGCTGCTCGGCTGACTTGACTTCAGTTATCGGTGTTATTCTTAATTCGAAGCCGCCCTAGGCACGATATCCGTGATCGCACGGCGCTGCGCAGCCAACAAGGCCCGCGCGTTGCCCGTGACGCGGCTTAGCCCGAGCGTGCCGTCGCGGAGCAGCGCCAAGATCTATCCGTCCGCAAGTACTGAGCCGAGAGCAGAGAGCAGGCACCCACGGACCGCATCGTCGGACAAGCTCCTACACCTAACGACAAGCATCCTAAAAACAAGGGGACAGACATGACAGCCAAGAATGCCTTTTACGCACAATCCGGCGGCGTCACCGCCGTCATCAACGCCTCGGCTTGCGGCGTGATCGAAACCGCGCGGCTTCACTCGGTGCGGATCGGCAAGGTCTACGCCGGGCGCAACGGCATCATCGGGGCCCTGACCGAAGATCTGATCGACACCGGCCGTGAGTCCGACGAGGCCATTGCGGCGCTGCGTTATACGCCCTCGGGCGCGTTCGGCTCCTGCCGCTACAAGTTGAAGAGCCTGGAGGCCAACAAGCGCGAGTACGAGCGTCTGATCGAGGTCTTCAAGGCACACGACATCGGCTACTTCTTCTACAACGGCGGCGGCGATTCGGCCGACACCTGCTACAAGATCTCTCAGCTCTCGGAGACGATGGGCTACCCGGTACAGGCCGTGCATGTGCCCAAAACGGTCGACAACGATCTGCCGATCACCGACAACTGCCCGGGCTTCGGCTCCGTGGCCAAGTACATCGCAACCTCGACGCTGGAGGCCTCGTTCGATGTGCGCTCCATGGCCAAGACCTCGACCAAGATCTTCGTGCTCGAGGTCATGGGTCGGCATGCCGGGTGGATTGCCGCCGCGGGCGGATTGGTTGAAGACCACGGCATCCCGGTGATGATCCTGTTTCCCGAGATCGAGTTCGACCAGGAGCGCTTCCTCGCCGCGGTCAAGCAAAAGGTCGAGCAGCACGGTTACTGCACCATCGTGGTCTCCGAGGGCGCGAAGTATCCGGACGGGCGTTTCCTTGCCGAGCAGGGCACGCGCGATGCCTTCGGCCATGCCCAACTGGGCGGAGCGGCGCCGGTCGTGGCCAACATGATCAAGGACGCCACCGGCTACAAGTTCCATTGGGCGGTCGCCGATTACCTGCAGCGCGCGGCCCGTCACCTGGCATCCAAGACCGACGTCGAGCAGGCATACGCTATGGGTCGTGCCGCGGTCGAGTTCGCCCTCGAAGGGCACAACGCCATCATGCCGACGATCAAGCGCGTCAGTCAGGACCCCTATCGCTGGGAGGTCGGCAAGGCGCCGCTGTCCGAGGTCGCCAACGTCGAGAAGTTCATGCCGCGTGAATTCATCTCCGAGGACGGTTTCGGGATCACCCCGATCTGCAAGGAGTATCTGATCCCGCTGATCCAGGGCGAGGACTATCCGCCCTTCGAGAAGGGGCTGCCCAAGTACGTCACGCTCAAGAACGTGGCGGTCGAGAAGCGGCTGCCGGCGTTCGAGATCTGACGCGGCTCGGGGCGAGCCAGCCGCCTGCCTCCAGCTTCTCGTCTTCAGCTATCAGCTATCAGCTATCAGCTATCAGCAGGAGGCAGGAGGCAGGATCCGCTCGGCGATCGATTGCCCCTCGATCTCGGGCGCGATCCCGGCCGCGGCTCAAGCCGCGTACGATCATTGGGATTTCCCGGCATCCGATGGGCTACAATCGGGAGCATTCGACCCGACATCGCCAACGCGACCCGCCGTGCATCGGCGACCCGGTCGTGTCTCGGCGATCCCATCCGCACCTCAGAGGCTGACCCATGGATCCCAAGCGCGTCCCACGCGGCGATAATATCCCGAGCGAAATCAACGTCATTATCGAGATACCGTCGCATGCCGAGCCGGTCAAGTACGAGATGGACAAGGCGACCGGCGCCATGTTCGTCGATCGCTTCATGTCCACGGCGATGCACTATCCCTGCAACTATGGATATGTGCCGAACACCTTGTCCGCGGACGGCGATCCGGTCGACGTCATCGTGGTCACTCCCTATCCGCTGATCTCGGGCTCCGTCATCAAGTGCCGTCCGATCGGCGTGCTCAAGATGACCGACGAGTCCGGGGATGATGCCAAGATCCTGGCGCTCCCGATCGACAAGCTCTTCAAGGGCTACCGCGAGATCGAGAGTTTCCGCGACATGCCGGCCCATCTGCTCGACCAGATTTCACATTTCTTCGAGCATTACAAAGACCTGGATGAAGGAAAGTGGGTCCGCGTCATGGGTTGGGGCGGCCGCGAAGACGCGCGCGAAGAGATCATGAACAGCGTGAAGATGTTCGAAGAGGCGCCGGAGAAGCCGGCGTTCTGATGTGCCCGTCGCTCGCCCTTCCGCAGGGCGAGCGCTCCGAACGGCGTCTCGGTTGGGTCGTTCGCCGAGCCCCTTGTCGTTGCAACATGTCGGTGTCCTTGCCGACCCTTCAGGCTCCCCACTCCGCGGATCGCAGATGCCGTTGACACATTTCGACGAGAAGGGTGCGGCCCATATGGTGGATGTCGGCGAGAAGGCCCTCACCAAACGCCGGGCCGTTGCGGAGGGGAGCATTCGGATGGAGCCGTCTACGCTTGCACTGATTCTGAGCGGCGAGCACCGCAAGGGCGATGTGCTCGGCGTTGCCCGGATCGCAGGGATCATGGGCGCCAAGCGTACCGCGGATCTGGTGCCCTTGTGTCATCCGCTGAGTCTGACCCGGGTCGCCGTCGAGCTGGAGCCGCGCGCCGAGACCTCGAGCGTCTATTGTTCCGCCACCGTCGAGACCAGAGGCTCCACCGGGGTCGAGATGGAGGCGCTCTGCGCAGTACAGATCAGCCTTTTGACCATCTACGACATGTGCAAAGCGGTGGATCGGGGCATGCGTATCGAAGGTGTGTGCTTGCTCGAAAAGGATGGAGGGAAGTCCGGCCGTTGGGTCCGGGATGTCGCGTCTGCCGGTGACTGCGAACCGGGTGCAGGCGATCCCGGTACAGGCGACCCCGCTCGCGTCGACTCGGACGAGCGCCTCGCATCAAGGAGACAGCGATGACTCAGTTCGTAGAGTGGTCCGCAGCGCTCAGCGTCGGCATCGACGAGATCGACGCCCAGCATCAGGCTTTGATCGACCTGATCAACGAGGTGCAGGATGCCGTTGTCGGGGGCCTCGATCGGGAGCACCAACTCGATGCGCTCGGCAGGCTCGCCGAATACACCAAGATCCATTTCGCCGTCGAGGAGAGCCTGATGCGCATCTTCGGCTACCCGGATTACGAGCGCCACAAGGCTCAGCACGAAGGGCTGATCCGCAGCATGCTGGATCTGCAGCGTCGCCTCGACGACGATCGCGCAGCGCTTGACGATGGCCTGATGCGGCACCTCAAGCATTGGCTGCTCGATCACATCCTGCAAAGCGATCAGGATTACAGCCGATTCTTTCTCGCCGCAGGCGCCCTGTCGCGACACCAAAAGCCGTCCTGGGCGACCCGGATGTGGGACCACTTACACTTCTGCGGCTCCAAGTGTTGGAGCTAAACCGCGCCCGGTCCCCGCTGACGATGAATCCATTCTACCAACGTGCCCATTTCCTGACGGCTGCTGCACGGGTCGAGCAATGTCCCGCAGACGAGGGTCGCGAGGTTGCGTTCGCGGGGCGCTCGAATGCCGGTAAGTCCAGTGCGATCAATGCACTCTGCCATCAGAATGCGCTCGCCCGCACGAGCAAGACACCCGGCCGGACGCAGCAGCTCATCTTTTTCGAGCTGGGCGAGGCGCGCCGCCTTGTCGATCTCCCCGGTTACGGATATGCCAAGGTTCCCGATGCGGTCAAGCGCGACTGGCAGCAGCACATGGCGGCCTATCTCGAGCAGCGCCGCTCACTCGGCGGTCTCGTCGTCGTCATGGATATCCGCCATCCGCTCGCCGAGTTCGATCGCCAGATGCTCCACTGGGGTGGGCGCGCTGATCTGCCGATGCTCGTTTTGCTCACCAAGGCGGACAAGCTCAAAACGGGGGCGGCCCGCGCCACTCAACATGCAGTCGAGCGGGCCGTCTCGGATATGGTGGGGCGGGTCGAGGTGATGCTGTTTTCCGCCTTGAAGCGCCAAGGCGTGGAGTCCGTCCAGCGATTGCTCGATGCCTGGCTCGATGTGGGGGCCGAGATCGAGCCCGCGGATCCCTCGGAGACGCGGACAAGCGACTGACGCCGAAGCGGGCCGACGGCGCCGGCCGGACTGCGCCGGCGCTCCGTCGACCCGCGGCTGTGTCCCCCGATGTCAGTAACCCATGCCCTGCGGCGGCCCCTGGTCGTAGCGGGGTGCGCCGTAACCGGGTGCGTCGTAATCGGGCATCATGGGCGGATGCCCCATGCCTGCGCGCCCCGGATAGGGCATGCCGCCGGGATAACCGCCCTGCGGGCCGTAACCGTATCCATAGCCATCGCGCTCATACCCGCCATATTGCGGCATACGCGGCATCTCGGGCATCGGAGGAGGGCTTCCGAACAGGGCGCGGGCCGCCTCGATCTGCTCCTCGCTCATCGCCTCGACAGTCTTGCGATACGTCTCGAATCGCTCCTCCATCTCTTTGCGACGCGCCTCGGCCTCGGCCCAGGGCGGTGTCTCGGGCATCTCGACTCCCCGTTCCGCAGCATCGGCCCGCATTTGCTGCCAATGCGCATCGCGCATCGCGCGGCGTTCCTCGGGGGTCATGGAGCGCATCTGCTCACGCATCTCTTGGCGTTGTTGGCGCATCGCCTCCATGTCCTCGGGGGACATGCCGCGACGCTCGGGCATCGGCGGCCGATCGGTCGACTCCCACGGCGGCATCTCGGGGAGCGCAAGGCCGATCTCGGCGGCACGAGCACGGAGCTCTTCGTAACGTTTCTCCCGTTCCGCCATCATGGCGGCGCGACGCTCCTCGACCTTGGCTCGGACCGCCTCGCCGGGTGCGGGCGCATCGCTCGAGGTATCGGCAGGCGCATCGGCAGGCGCAGCGGCCGGAGCCGGAGCCGGAGCCGGAGCCGGCGCTGCTTCGTTCGTTGGCTCGGCCGGCGTTTGGCTCGCTTCCGTTGCCTGCGGATCGGCGAAGGCGCCTTGGCCGATGACGAGCGCCAGCGTTGCCGCCGAGACGAGCGGGATCATGCGAGACGTGTCGGGCATGGAGGTACTCCTCGAAGTGGTGATCGTCAGGGACATTCGGCGGATCCGTCGCCTTCGGCTCGGGGTCGCTTGACCGGTCAGGCGTGGTCGAGCCCATCTCCGTAAACCTGCACCGGTTGCCGCCGTGCCCGTCTGTCATCAACATCGTTTTTGCTTTTGGGGGCCAGGTCGATGCCCCGAGACGAACGCCGACAGCGCCTCGGAGCTTAACCGATCCGTGACCCGGAGGGACACCCCCCCAACCGGAATGCGATCGGTCCGATCGAGCCGATCGGGGATCGTCGCTGCGCATCCAACGGTCCTGCACCGGGGCACGCCATGCACCGGCTCCCCGGGTTAGGATTGGGCGGTGCGGGTTGCGGAAGCCCGAAATCGACGCGAGGAGCCTGTATGCAGATCGGCGACTTGATGAACATGAGCGGCGTAGCGTTCGGAACCAGCGGTGCCCGCGGGCTGGCGCAGGCGATGACCGATCGGGTGTGCTACGCCTACACGGCCGGGTTTCTCGGCTATCTTCGCGCGAGCGGCCTGCTCGCACCGGACGCCGAGGTCGGACTGGGCGGCGATCTGAGGCCGAGCACAAGCAGGATCCTCGTCGCCTGCGCCCGCGCGGCGCTGGATCTGGGTTGCCGACCGTGCTATCTCGGGCGTATCCCGAGTCCAGCCGTTGCCGCCTGGGGGCTGGCGCGCGGCGCTCCGAGCCTGATGGTGACCGGCAGCCACATCCCGGACGACCGCAACGGCATCAAGTTCAACCTGCCGACGGGCGAGATCCTCAAGCGCGACGAGGAGGGCATCAGCGCGCAACCGCTCCAAGTCGCCGAGACGCTCTTCGACGCGGCCGGCGCCTTTGTCGAGGACCAGTCCGCCGCGCTTCCGAGCGAGGATCCTGTCGCCTATCGCGAGTACGTCGATCGCTATCTGGACTTCTTCCCGTCGGGCTGCCTGAACGGGCTGCATGTCGGTGTCTACGAGCACTCCAGCGTCGCTCGCGGCGCCTATGTCGAGGTGCTGGAAGGGCTCGGCGCACGCGTGACGCGACTGGGATTCTCGGAGGTCTTTGTCCCTGTCGATACCGAAGCGATTCGCCCCGAAGACGTCGCGCTCGCGCGCGACTGGGCCGCGACGGGGCGTTTCGACGCCCTGGTTTCCGCCGACGGGGACGGCGACCGTCCGCTGGTTGGCGACGAGACCGGGGACTGGCTGCGCGGGGACATCGCCGGGATCCTGTGCGCACGTCAACTCGGCGCACGCGGGGTGGTGACACCCGTGAGCAGCAACACGGCGGTGGAGCGTTCGGGTTGGTTCGAGACGGTGCTGCGCACCCGGATCGGATCGCCCTTCGTCATCGAAGGGATGCAGGATCTGGTCGACCGAGGCATGGACCGGGTGGTCGGCTACGAGGCGAACGGCGGCTTCCTGCTCGCGACCGATATCGAGCAGGACGGCCGAATCCTGTCGGCCTTGCCGACACGTGATGCCGTCTTGGTTGCGGTCGCCATCCTGCGTGCCGCCGCGGAGCAGGGAAAACCCGTGTCGGCCCTCTCCGCCGATCTTCCGCGTCGCTGCACGCGGAGCGATCGTCTGAAGGATTTCCCGACCGAGATCGCTCGGGCGCGTCTTGCCGAGATCCATCGGGGCGATCCCGCCCGGGACAGAGCCGCGGCACAGGCCGTTTTCGGCGCCGCGTTCGGTCCGGTCGCCGATCTGGATGTCACCGACGGTCTCAGGATCACCTTCGTCAGCGGCGAGATCGCGCACCTGCGCCCGTCGGGCAATGCGCCGGAGCTGCGCGCCTATACCGAGGCGGACAGTCCGGAGCGTGCGGAGGAGATGAATCGGATCTGCATGGAGATCCTCGCCAAGTGGCGTGCTTAAACCGCGCTCGGCGTGACCTGCATGCTTTGTTTTCCGGTGCAACCTCACAACTGCAAACCACCGTCGGCGCCGCGCGGTTTAAGGATTTTTAAGGCTTTTTGGGCTTTTTTCTCCTTAAACCGCGTCAGGGATAAGGCCCTTCGTGGCCTCGAGGGCGCCATGCTCCGGCCGACATCGATTTAGACCCTCGGACGCGGTTTAAGCGCGGTTTAAGCAGCGTTGAGCTCGTCGATCAGCGCCCCCGGGTCTGTGTCGTCGAGACGGGCGTAGAGCGCGGCGGTACGGCGTTTCAGGTCGAGCGTATCGGCCTCCAGGACGACCTCTTTGACATCCAGGATGGCGCCCGGCTGCATGCTGAATTCGCGTAGCCCCATTCCGAGCAGCAGACGGGTGAAGCGTGGATCGCCCGCCATCTCGCCGCACATGCTGACCGGTCGGTTCAGCTCGCACGCGGCCTGAATGGTCATGCGGACCAGGCGCAGGATGGCGGGGTGGGTCGCGTCGAAAAGATAGTTGACGCTGTCGTCGAGCCGGTCGATCGCAAGCGTGTATTGGATGAGGTCGTTCGTGCCGATCGAGAGAAAATCCAGCCGGCGCGCGAGCGCGCGTGCGCAGAGGGCCGCCGCGGGAACCTCGATCATGGCGCCGATCGGAAGGTTCGGGTCGTAATCCAGCCCGTCGCGGTCGAGCTGAGTCTTGATCTGCCGGATCAGCGCGAGAACCGTCTCGACCTCGTGGACGTTGGAGACGAGCGGCAGCATCAGACGGATCGGGCCGATCGCGGAGGCACGCAGGATCGCACGCAGCTGCGGTCGGAAGAGGTCGGGGTCCTTCAGGCAGAGTCGGATCGCGCGCAGTCCGAGCGCCGGATTCGAGACCCCGGGGCCCGGCTCGAGCAGGGTATCGACGCGCTTGTCGACCCCCAGGTCCAAGGTGCGGATGGTCACGGGGATTCCGCCGAGCCCGGCGACGATCTCGGCGTAGCTCGCCAGATGCTCCTCCTCGTCGGGGAGATCCCGGCGATTCATGTAGAGGAACTCGGTGCGATAGAGGCCGACCCCGCTGGCCCCGTTGGCCTTCGCAAGCGCCACGTCTTCGGAGAGCTCGAGATTCGCGAGGAGACCGATCTCGACCCCGTCGCGTGTGACGGAGGCTCGGCCGACGAGGCCGCGCAGCCGCAACTGACGGGCCTCTGCCGCACGCAGGCGGTCCCGGAAAAACGCCAGGGTCAGCGGGTCGGCATCGGCCAGCACGGTGCCGGTCTCGCCGTCGACCAGGATGAGCTCGCCTTGGCGCAGATAGCGGGTGATGTTGTGGATGCCCATCACGGCGGGCACCCCGAGGCTGCGCGCCAGGATGGCCGTGTGGGACATGGGGCCGCCGAACTCGGTCACGAACGCGACCGCACCGCGATGGCGCAGCAGAATCGCGTCCGCAGGCGCGAGGTCGCGCGCCACCACGACCCGGCCCTCCAGATCCCGAGTCGAGGGCTCGATTTGCTCGACCGCGCCCTGCAGGAAGGTCTGAATCTGCTGCACGACATGCTCGACGTCGTCGCGGCGGGTGCGCAGATAGGGGTCGTCCATCTCGTCGAAGACCCGCACCAGGGTGTCGCGTTGCCGTTGCAGCGCCCACTCGGCATTGCAGAGCTGCTCGGCAACGATGCGGCGCACCTCCTCGACCAAGGCGGCGTCCTCGAGCATCAGAAGGTGCGTGTCGATGAACTCGGCGATGTTGAGCGGCGTGTGATGCGGGATCTGGTTGCGCACCGCCTTCAGGGCCTGGCGGGCCGCCATGACGGCCAAGTCGAGTCGCTCGATCTCGGCGGCGACCTGGTCGGCTGCGATGGCGGATTTCGAGACGGTATGGCCGCCGCGCCCGTCCACGAAGGCGGGCCCGAGTGCGAGCGACCGACTCGTGGAGATGCCGATACCCTGGAAGGCGGTGGTCATTCCGACTCTCCGAAGCGATCCCCGATCAAGGCCTCGATCGCCGCCATGGCGGCATCCTCGTCCTCGCCGGATGCCTCGACGGTGATCCGGGTGCCCTGGCTCGCGGCCAGCATCATGACGCCCATGATGCTCTTGCCGTTGACGCTTTGACCGCGCCGCTCGATCTCCACATGGCTCGCGAAACGTCCGGCGCATTGCACGAGCTTGGCGGCCGCACGGGCATGCAGACCCAGCTTGTTGAGGATCTCGATCTCTTTGCGAATCATGTACGGTCGTCTCGTCGCGAGCAGAGCAAGACGCCGTCGCGCCCGCCCTGCAGCGCCTTCTCGGTCACGGCATCCAGGTCGAGCGAGGCATAGGTCAGGGCACGCAGCAACATGGGGAGATTCAGTCCTGCGATGACCCTCGACCGCTCGTGGATCGCGAGCAGCGAGACCGCGACATTGGCCGGTGTGGAGCCGTAGAGATCGGTCAGGATCAGGACACCCTCGCCCGTATCCAAGCGCTCCAAGTGTTCGGCGGCTTCCGCCGTCACGACCTCGCAGGGGACATCGTTGACGACCTCCATTGCCTCGACCCCGGTCGGGCGTGCGCCGAGAATCGCAGTCGCGACCCGCAGCAGATCCGCGCCGCACGGCTGATGGGTCATCATCAGGATGCCGACGCTCAAGGCAGATCCCGATGACGGACCATCACCTGATGGCCGTCGGCCTCGAAATGACGCCGCAGTGATTCGGTCATATAGACCGAGCGGTGCTGGCCGCCCGTGCAGCCGATCGCAATGGTGAGATAGCTGCGCCCGTCCGTCTCGAAGCTGGGGATCCAGCGATCGAAAAACCCCTCGATATCGGCGCGCATCCGGCCGAAGGCTTCGGCGGAATCGAGAAATTCCATCACGGGTGGGTCGCGTCCGGTCAAGCGTCGCAGCTCGGGTTGCCAATGCGGATTGGGCAGGCTGCGCAGGTCGAAGACGAAGTCCACGTCGTGCGGGACCCCGTGCTTGAAGCCGAAGGACTGCAACAGGATGGATGCCTTCGGCGAGGCGCCGCCGACCAGACGACTGCGTACCAGATCGCGCAGCTCGTGGACATTCGTCTGGGTGGTGTCGATATGGATGTCGGCGCAGCATCGGATCGGCTCGAGGAGTCGGCGCTCGAGCGCGATCGCCTCGGGCAGCGAGCGGTCGCCGCGGGTCAGGGGATGCTTGCGACGGGTTTCGCTGAAGCGTTTGATCAGGGTTTCTGTCTGGGCATCGAGGAAGAGGACATCGCAGCCGATGCCGCGCTCGCGCGCCGAGCGCACCAGCTCGGGAAGGTGTCTGAGCTCGTCCGCGCCGGTGCTCGGACTGGTGCGTGCGTCGATTCCGACCGCGGTCATGGTGAAGGCGTCGTCGAGCCCTTCGTGCAGCCCGAGGGCGAGATCCTGCAGCAGGAAGAGCGGCAGGTTGTCGATGCAGTAGAAACCCACGTCTTCGAGTGTATGGAGTGCGACGCTCTTGCCCGAGCCGGAGAGGCCGCTGAGGATGACGAGCCTCATCGGTTTGCCGACGTTCGGCGGCCGTTCGCGCGCCTGCTCCTCTGCGGGTGGTTGCGTCATGACGGTGATCTCGGCGGGTCGGGGCGATCGATGCTGATGGCACGTGCCTGGCGGTCGACGAAGTCGACGCCGGCATCGTATCCGCGGATGCGCAGGATCTGGTGTCGTACGGCCGCCTCTACCAGGATCGCCAGGTTACGGCCGGGTGCGACCGGCATCGTGATCTTGGGGACGGCGACCCCGAGGATGTTGCGCACCGAGAGGCTGCCGCTGAGCCGGTCGATACACTCGAGTTGTTGTTTGTCGAGCGGCTGAAGATCGATGATCAGGTTCAAGGTCTTGCTGCGCACGACCGCGCCTTCTCCGAACATGGCGCGGATGTTGAGGATCCCCAGGCCGCGGACCTCGAGAAAATCGCGCAGGGCCTCCGGGCAGGTGCCCTCCAAGGTCTCCGGTGCAATGCGTGCGAAACGGGGCGCGTCGTCGGCGATGAGCCGATGGCCGCGCGCGATCAGATCGAGCGCCAACTCGCTCTTGCCGACGGCCGGATCGCCGACCAGCAGGACGCCCATCCCCAGGACCTCGATGAAGACCCCGTGCACCGTCCGGCGCTCGGCGAGTGCATGGGTGAGGAAATAACGCAGATGATTGATCAGCTCCTCGTCGCCGAGGGAGGAGCCGAGCAGCGGCGTGCGGGTCTGCTCGGCGGCCTCGCGGAAGGCGGGCTCCGGGTCGATGCCGTCGGAGAAGATGACGGCGGTCGGATGATCCGAGAAGAGCTTCTCCACGGTCTCGCCGAAGGCCGTCCGGCCCAGATCCGCCAGGTAGAGCAGCTCGGCGTGTCCGATGACCTGCAGACGATTGGGGTGGATGCAGTTCAGAGAGCCGATCAGTGACTGCCGCGAGCGTCCCGGATCCTCGCCGCGCAACGGGCGCGGGGTCGCCGGCTCGGGCGTGAGCCAGCGCAGCTTGAGCCGCGGCCCGGTCTGCGAGATCAGAGATTGAAGGGTTTCGATCATCGCCGGCGCGGCCGCGCTCGCGTGCTAGGTCGCTTTCAGAAGGTCCAGAATGGCCGCGGGCGAGGCCGCATCGCGCAGGCGTGCGCGGGTTGCCGACTCGCTGAACCGACTTGCCAGATGGGCGAGCAGTTGGAGGTGCTCCTCGGTCGCGGTCTCCGGAACCAGGAGCGCAAAGGCCAGATCGACCGGCTCGCCGTCGGCTGCATCGTAATCCACACCCCGCGCGGTTTGCACGAAAGCCCCGATGACCTGAGAGACTTCCTTGATCCGCGCATGGGGCAGGGCCACACCGTGACCGAGCCCGGTGCTGCCGAGGCGTTCGCGCTCGAGGAGGCGCTCGAAGACGCTCTCCGTGCTCAAGCGTGGGTGGTCGTTGGCGAGCAGCTCGGCAAGGGTTTCGAGTAAACGCTTCTTGCTGGAAATCTCGAGCCCCTGACCGATCCGGGCCTCGTTGATCAGATCGGGGCTGAGCATCGGTATCGGCTCCCGTGCGCTGCGGGCGTGCAGCGCTGCAGCTGGTGGCTCTTGGATCGATGCCCGCGCGGCGACGGCGGGCGAGGGTATGTGGTCATGGATGCTGGATATCCTCGGATGTCTGGCCGGGGCCGGTGATTCCGCCTACCGGCCTCGTGCCCGATCCCGTTCGTTGAATGCCTCCGACGGGGCAAGAGCGATCCGTCGGAGGTTTTCGCGGCATGTGCGCGCCGCGCCGAGTGCCTCAGCTCTGATCGGACTCCTCGGCCTCGTTCACCTTCGGGCTTGCGGCGCGATGATCGCTCTTTTTCTCCTTGTGGCGCAGCACTTGGCGATCGAGCTTGTCGATCAGTCCGTCGATCGCGGCATACATGTCCTCGTGGACCGAGTCGGCAAAGACCTTGCTGCCGTTGATATGCAGTGTGGCTTCCGCCTTTTGGGCAAGCTTCTCGACGCTCAGAATGACGTGAGCGTTGATGACGTGGTCGAAGTGCCGCGCAAGGCGCTCGAACTTCGTGTCGACGTAGCCTTTCAGCGCATCGGTGACGTCGATGTGATGACCCGTCAGGTTGATCTGCATCTTGTGACTCCTTATGGTTCAAACGGCCTGTCAGTCCAGGCGCTTGCGCTCGTTCGAGGGTGGAACCCCCATGGCCTCGCGGTACTTGGCGACGGTTCGCCGCGCGACATTGATCCCCTGATCGGCGAGCTCCTGTGCGATCTTGCTGTCGCTCATGGGCTTTCTCGCGGACTCGCCGGCGATCAGCTTGCGGATCAGGGCACGAATTGCGGTCGACGAGCATTCGCCGCCGGAAGCGGTGTTGACGTGCGAGGAAAAGAAATACTTGAACTCGAAGGTCCCCCGCGGCGTGTGCATGTATTTCTGCGTGGTCACTCGAGATACGGTCGACTCGTGAAGCTCCAATGCCTCGGCGACATCGCGCAGCACCATCGGCTTCATCGCCTCGTCCCCGTGCTCGAAGAATTCCTGCTGCATCTCGACGATCTTCGCGCCGACGCGCAGCACCGTGTCGTTGCGGCTGGCCAGGCTCTTGATGAACCAGCGTGCCTCCTGCAAATGGCTCTTCAAGGTGACGCCGTCCGCGCTTTGATCGGCGCGTCGGATCAGGCGCGCGTAGTCGGCGTTTACTCTGAGTTTAGGTGTCGACTCGGGATTTAGCTCGACCGACCATCGGCCCTCGCGTTTGCGCACGAAGATATCCGGGACGACATACTGGGCCGGCGTGCCGGCGATCAGGCTGCCGGGGCGGGGATTGAGTCGACGGATCAATGCCAGCGCACCTGCGACGGTCTCCTCGGGCTCCTTCAGCTGTCGCACCAGCGAGGCGATGTCGCGTTTGGCCAGATACTCGAACCCGTCGCGGCAGACCGCCGTCGCGGCGTTTCGCCAAGGCGTTTGGGGGGGGAGCTGGCTCAACTGGATCAGTAGGCATTCCGGGAGGTTGCGGGCACCCACACCCGGCGGGTCGAAGGATTGAATGCGGTGAACGACCGCCTCGACCTCCTCTGCACCGATCTCGGGATGGTCGATGGTCAGGAGCAGCTCATCGACATCGATGCGCAGATAGCCGTCGGCGTCGATCGAGTCGATGACCGCTTGGGCGATCATGTTGTCGCGCTCGCTCAGTCGGCAAAGGTTGAGCTGCCAGGCAAGGTGGTCGAGCAGGGTTTGAGGCCGGCTCTGTTGGGCGAAGGGATCGTAATCCGAGCCGTCGTCCGAGCCGTGCGAGGTGCTCGGCAGGTAGGAGTCGAAGACGTCGGTCCAGAGGGTGTCGACCGGCAGCTCCTCTGGCATCTCGTTGGATTCGGCGTGGATCTCGCGGTCGACGGCTTGCTCGACCGCGACCCGGGGCGTTTCGATGTCTTCGCTCTGGATCGTGCCCGACTGCTGCACCTCGCCTGCGTTGAAGCGGTCCGCTTCGTCGCCTTCCTCCAGCATCAGGTTGGTGTCCAGTGCCTCCTGAATCTCCTTCTGGAGCTCGACTGTCGAGAGCTGCAACAGACGGATCGCCTGCTGCAACTGAGGCGTCATGGTCAGGTGTTGGCCGAGCCGAAGCTGGATGGATTGCTTCATGAATCGCGGATGCGCTTTTCGAGGTGTTCGCTCAGGTGGCCGCCATGGCAGGTGGCCGCCACGGCCAATGCTGCTCGATCCTAGCCGTTTCAGTCCGGTGAAGGCGTCATCAGCCGAGTCAGGACCTCATCTTACACCCAACATCCCGGAAAGAGCAGCCAACCGATGCGCGCCGCCATGTGCGGGCTGGTTCGGACCTACATGGAAAAATCCGCGCCGAGGTAGACGTCGCGCACCTGCTGATCGGCCAGCAGCTGCGCCGGGGTGCCCGCCGCGATCACGCATCCCGCGCTGATGATGTAGCCTCGGTCGCAGATATCGAGCGTCTCGCGCACGTTGTGATCCGTGATCAGCACGCCGATCCCGCGGTCGCGCAGATGCGACACGATGGCCTTGATGTCTCCGACGGCGATGGGGTCGACGCCTGCGAAGGGCTCGTCGAGCAGCATCACCAGCGGGTCGACCGCGAGCGCGCGCGCAATCTCCAGGCGCCGACGCTCCCCGCCCGAGAGGCTCAACGCGAGCGATCCGCCGACATGAGCGATTCCAAGCTCTTCGAGCAGGCGCTCGCAGCGCAGGTTTCGGTCGGCCCGGGACAGATCGCCGCGCGCCTCCAGGATGGCGAGGATATTGGCGCGCGCGCTGAGCTTGCGAAATACCGAGGGCTCCTGTGCCAGATAGCTCAGCCCTGCGCGTGCGCGGGCATGCATCGGCTTCAGGGTGATGTCCTGCCCGTTCAGCGCGATGCGGCCCTCGTCCGCCGGGATCAGGCCGACGATCAGATAGAAGCAGGTGGTCTTGCCCGCGCCGTTGGGCCCGAGCAGACCCAAGACCTCGCCGGCGCCCACGCTCACACTCACGTCGCGCAGGACCTGACGGCCGCGATAGCTCTTCTTTAAATGCTCCGCGCGCAGCGTCGTCGAGCCCGAGCCGATGTCTGAGTCGGAAACCGCAACGAGATCGTTCATCCTAAACCGCGTCTCCGCCGAGGCTCTCGGGATCATTCAACTGTGGTCTCCGATCGAAGGTCATCGGTCGCCTCGGACGCGGTTCAGCCTCATTCCTCCTCCGGGGTGATGGTGATCTTGACCCTTCCGCTGCCACCGGCACGGAAATGGGCGCGGGCGCGATCGTAGACGATACGCTCGCTCGCGACGCGGTCGGCGCCCTGAATCAGCAAGGCGTCCTCGATCAGGGTGAGCTCGTCCTTGTCGGCGTCGTATTCCATGCGTTTGGCGAAGGCCAGGACCTCGCCCTCGTCGTTGTCGAGGAGCTGTTTGAAGCTGGCGGGCGCGCCGAGCGCGATGATAAAGCGCGGGCGGCGATCGTCGCGATGATAGACGGTCACATGATCGCCGAGGAGCCGCATGCTCCCTTGGTCGACCTGGACATTGCCGACATAGATGCTGGTGTTCTCGGCTTCGAGGACCTCGACATCGTCGGCTTCGATCAGGATGGGTTGGCTCGCATCCTCCTCGAGCGCCGCCGCCGGGGCGCACGCGAAGGCGACGACGCAGGCCAGGGTCGCGGTCAGGGCGAGGCCCCGACGCCGACGTTCGTAAAATCCTCTGTCGCTCATGGCTCCTCGATCTGCTCGGGTGCGATAAAGATATGTGCGCGTCCGTCGAACTGGGCACGGACGGGTTCGTCGTACCATAGACGCATCCCGGTCGCGTTCAGCCGATCCAACGCGCTGGTGACTTGGACCGGTCGATCGGTCTCGGCGAAGGCCCGTTTGTGCCAGATGCGCATCAGCTCGGTCTCCATGCGGGTGGCGGGCCGACTCGCGTCGCCTTTGCGCTCGAGCTCAACCGCCCCCTCGAGCCGGACCTCTTCCCCGCCGGGGAGGACCAGGCCGCTGTCGGCACGCGCGCGCCAGGGCTCGGCTTCGGTCTCGCCTTCGCGCTGATAGAGTGTCATGCGTGGGCGATCCAGCTCCGAGACATCCTCCTCGACATACTGGCGCAGCTCGTCGGCGATCAGGCGCCGGCTCGGCTTGCCCGTGTCGTCGGTCTCGGTCGCCGTGAATCCGGCGACGACATAATCCGGGAGTCGCGCGCGCTCGACCTCGGGTGCGGCCGGCTCGGGCTCGGGGCGCAGCTGCCACCATCCCAACAGCCCGGACGCCACGAAGAAGGCGGCGAGCATCCACTGACGTGCGGACCAGATCGGCAGGTCGCTGACCCGGAGACGTCCGCTCATGGCGTGCCGGCGACGATCCGCGCCCAGGTGCCCTGCGCCTCCATGATCAGCTCGCAGACCTCGCGCGCCGCCCCGCGACCGCCGCGCGCTTGGGTGCAGAGATGGGCGTGGCCGCGCACCAGATGATGCGCGTCGGCGACCGCAACGGCGAGTCCGACCCGCCGCATGATGGGCAGATCCACGAGATCGTCTCCGACGTAGGCGATGGCCTCGTCGTCGAGGGAGAGGTCGCGTTTGAGCGCCTCGTAGGCCGGGAGCTTGTCGCGGCAGCCTTGGAAGAGGTGCTCCACGCCGAGACTTTGCATGCGGATGCTGACCACCTGCGAGGTCCGGCCCGTGATGATTCCGATCTGCACCCCACTCTCCTGGAGCATCACCATGCCGTGTCCGTCACGCGAGTTGAACGCCTTGTACTCCTGGCCGTCGTCGCCGAGATAGAGGCTGCCGTCGGTCAGCACCCCGTCGACGTCGAAGATAACCAGGCGGATCAGGGCGGCGCGTTCGAGGATGTCTTGCATGGGGTCAGTCCTCTTGGGTGTCGAGTCGGGGGGCCGGGGGGAGCTTCCGGCTTCTTGCCTCCTGCCGCCAGCTATCAGTTATCAACCTTTGGCTGGTGGCCGGCGGCTTCCTCACATGACCCCGGCGCGCAGTAGATCGTGCATGTTCAGTGCGCCGACGGGTCGGCCGGTGTCGTCGATGACCAGCAGCGCGTTGATGGATCGGGACTCCATGAGGCGCAGTGCCTCGGCGGCGAGTGCGTCGGCCTTGATCGTGATGCAGTTGCGGGTCAGCACGGTGTCGATGGCGGTGCGATGGACATCGATCCCGCGGTCCAGCGCGCGACGCAGGTCCCCGTCGGTGAAGATCCCGGCAAGGCGTCCCTCGTCGTCGACCACGGCGCTCATGCCCAAGCCTTTGCGTGACATCTCCTCCAGGGTCGCCCGCAGGGTCGTGCCCAACGGGACCGACGGCAATTGCTCGTCGCGGTGCATCACCTCGCCGACGTGCAGCAGGAGCCGACGCCCGAGACTGCCGGCCGGGTGGGAGCGGGCGAAGTCCTCGGCTGTAAAGCCGCGGCTTTCGAGCAGGGCGATGGCCAGCGCATCGCCCATCACCAGGGTTGCGGTGGTGCTCGATGTCGGGGCGAGGCCGAGCGGACAGGCCTCGCTTGCCACACTCACGTCGAGATGGACGTCGCCCTCTCGCGCCAAGGTCGATTTGGGTTTGCCGGTCATGCTGATCAGCGGTACGCCGAGCCGCTTGAGCAAGGGCAGCAGCATCAACAGCTCGGCCGTTTCGCCCGAGTTGGACAGGGCCAGGACGACGTCGCGGGGCGTGATCATGCCGAGGTCGCCGTGGCTGGCCTCGCCCGGATGCACGAAAAAAGCCGGGCTGCCCGTGCTCGCCAGGGTCGCCGCGATCTTGCCGCCGATGTGGCCCGACTTGCCCATCCCGAGGACGACGATGCGACCCTCGCAGGCCAGCATGTAACGGCACGCGGCCACGAACTCATCGTCGATCCGCCCGGCCAGGGCCGTGACCGCGCCGGCCTCGGTCTCGATGACGGCGCGCCCGAGCGCCTTGATCTTGGCCGATTCGCCAAGCTCGAGCTCAACCGGCGGGCTGCCGAGTCTGCGTCGATCTGTCATGCTGCTCCGAGATCCTCCATCGCGTGGCTTCCACATCGGCAGCGGCGCGACGGGCCTTCTTGGTTGGACCGGCGGGTCGGGCGGACGCGCGAGTGCGAAGTCCGCCGATTCCCGCGCAGGCATTGGTGGACTGCGCTGCGCTTCCCATTACCCTACTGTCGTGGCCGGCAATGTGGCCGGTTCGTATGAGCACGGCCGCGCGGTGCAAAATACACCAATGAGAGGTCCGGCGTCGCGCCGACGGGCATCTCCGCCGCCAAACACGATCTGATCGGAGCAACTTCGACACCATGAGCCGCATTCTCCCCGTAAGAAACGGATGGGATCCGTCGCCCGGCGACGCCGAATTCTATCCCGACGATCTCCCCGAGGACTGGCGGCTGACCTATTTCGCCAACACGCTCGACGCCGTTGCGCTCGACGCCGATGTTTGGGGACACGCCGATGCGGGGCGTATCGAGCAGTGGAGTCGGGATGTGCCGGCATCCTTTGCATTCTATCTCCGGCATGACCCCTGCGCAGCGGCGGTCGCGGCGTCTGCCGGGGTACAAGCGCTTCTCGGCGAGCGTTTCGGCGGCTGGATCCTGTGTTCGGATCAAGACGGACCGGGCGACCTTCTCCAGCCTGCATACGTCCTGATCGAATCCGTCTCGGCCGCGGCGGGGTCGCGTGCAGCGGCACTCGCATGCGCGGTGCCCGCCGGGCTCGACACCGATCTGCGTGCTGCGCGCAGCTGGCTGGAAGGGCTCGCCGCAGCTGCCCAAGGGCGACCGATGCTCGCCTTGATGGGCGGGGCGCGATTCGAGGACGTGCGTCGCTGGCAGTCACTCGTGGCGTTGCTCGGCCTGGGTTGAGGGGCCGGCCGTTGATGCTCCGGCGGTTGACGCTCCGGGGCAAGCCCGCCAGAATGGCGTGTTTTCCACCCGCGCCGACAGCGATACGATCTATGGGAAGTCGACGCCCCCGAGCGACGCGCCCCGCCGCAGTCTCCGCGATCGGCTCCTCCGAGCCCGCGGCTAAGCCCGATGCCGCACACCCCGGCCCTTCGCCGGAGAAGCGCTCGCGCCCCGGCGGCGAGGTTTTGGTGAAGATCCGCGGACTGTGCTTTCGCCGCGGCTCGCAGGTCGTGCTCCACCGGGTCGATATGGATATCCGGCGCGGCGCAGTCACCGCCGTCATGGGGCCGAGCGGCACGGGCAAGACGACCCTGCTCAAGCTGATCACCGGGCAGCTGCGCCCGGATGCCGGGAGTATCGAGGTCGACGGCGAGCCCGTGCACACCCTCGGAAAATCGGCCCTGTTCCGGCTGCGTCGGCGCATGGGGATGCTGTTTCAGAGCGGGGCACTTCTGACCGACCTGAATGTCTTCGACAACGTCGCTTATCCGCTGCGCGAGCATACGGACCTGAATCCATCGATGCTGCGTAAGCTCGTGCTGCTCAAGCTCGAGGCGGTCGGTCTGCGCGGCGCACGTGATCTGATGCCGAGCGAGCTCTCGGGCGGGATGGCGCGTCGGGTGGCCCTGGCCCGCGCGATTGCCCTGGACCCCGACATGATCCTCTACGACGAGCCCTTCACGGGCCAGGATCCCATCTCCAAAGGCATGCTGGTGACCCTGATCCGACAGCTCAACGATGCCGCCGGTCTGACGAGCATCCTGGTATCCCACGACGTGGACGAGACGGCGAGCATCGCCGATCACATCTACGTGATCTCTCACGGGGAGATCATCGCGCAGGGAACGCCGCAGGAGATCGCCGCGGATCGCTCGGCCTGGGTGCGTCAATTCATGGACGGTCTGCCGGACGGGCCCGTGCATTTCCACTACCCGGCGCTGCCGTTGGCGGATGATCTGCTGCCGCGGGGAGCGGCCTCATGATTCTGGAAGGCTTGGCGCGGCTGGGGCGCAGCGGGCTGGGTTCGCTCGAGCGACTCGGTCGCGCGCATCTGCTGCTCGCCGGCATGGTGCTGGGCATCGGCGAGATCCTGCGACGTCCGGGTCTGCTGATTGCGCAGCTCTTCAATATCGGCGTGCTCTCGATGCTGATTATCGGGGTGTCCGGGTTGTTCGTCGGCATGGTGCTGGGCCTTCAGGGTTATTACGTCCTCGCCCAGTTCGGGGCGGCGGAGAGTCTCGGGGTGATGGTCGCGGCCTCGCTGGTGCGCGAGCTCGGTCCGGTGGTCACGGCCCTTCTGGTGGCCGGGCGTGCCGGCTCCGCCCTGACCGCCGAGATCGGCCTGATGAAGGCAACCGAGCAGCTCTCGGGTCTGGAGATGATGGCGGTCGATCCAGTGCGCCGCATCCTGACCCCGCGGTTTTTCGGCGGGGTGCTTGCGATGCCGCTGCTCGCGGCCATGTTCAGCGCGGTCGGTGTGCTCGGCGGCTATTTCGTCGGTGTCGGTTTACTCGGCGTGGATTCGGGATCCTTCTGGAGCCAGATGCAGTCAAAGGTCGACTTCCACGAGGACATCGTCAACGGCGTGATCAAAAGCGTCGTTTTCGGGGTCGCGGTGACCTGGATCGCACTCTTTCAGGGGCATGACTCGGTTCCGACGTCCGAGGGCGTGAGTCGCGCGACGACGCGCTCCGTGGTCCACGCCGCGCTCGCGGTGCTTGGACTGGACTTCGTCTTGACGGCCTTGATGTTCGGGGAATGATGGGTATGGGAAAACAACGCGGCATCGAGATCTTGGTCGGCCTCTTCATGGCGGTGGGCTTCGTGGCCCTGTTCTTCCTGGCGATGCAGGTCAGCAACCTGAGCGCGGCGGTCAACAGCGACGGCTATCAATTGACGGCACGATTCTCCAACGTCGGCAGTCTCAAGGCGCGGTCGCCGGTGAGTATGGCGGGCGTCCGGGTCGGGCGCGTCGAGGCGGTGAGCTTCGACAAAGACACCTACGAGGCGGTGGTGACCATGCGCATCGATGCGGCCACGGACACCATCCCGGACGACACCTTCGCGAACATCTTCACCGCCGGTTTGCTCGGGGAGCAATACATCGCCCTGGAGCCGGGCGGGAGCATGGAGTATCTGCGCGACGGCGACGAGATCGCCCACACCCAGTCGGCCCTGATCCTGGAGCAGATGATCGGACAATTCCTATTCAGTAAAGCCGGAGGCGACTAATGCCCTATCGACGTTCCTTCTTCCTTTTGTTAGCCCTGCTCGGCGTGCTTTGGACGAGTGCGTCCTTCGCCTATGCCGACGACGCGACCGCCCTGGTCAAGCGCACCACCGAGAATATGCTGAAGACGCTCGAAGCGCGTCGCTCGGAGGTCGACCGCGATCCTTCGCTCATCTTCGGGATGATCGAGAGCGGTGTCGCCCCGCATTTTGATTTCGAGCGCATCACGCAAGGCGCGGTCGGTCAGTCTTGGCGCGATGCGACACCGTCGCAGCAGCGCGCACTGGTCAACGGCTTCAAGCAGGTCCTGATTCGCACCTATGCGCGCTCGATCCTGAGCTACGCGGGCGAGGAGATCCGCTACCTGCCGATCAAGCCGGGTCGCCAGCCCTCCTCCGTGACGGTGTCCACCGAGATCCTCTCGCCCGGTGCCGCGCCGATCCCGGTGGACTACCGGATGCACAACAACGCCGGAGGCTGGAAGGTCTACGACGTGGTCATCAACAACGCCAGCCTGGTCGGGAACTACCGCACGAGCTTCTCCAACGAGATCCGCCAAGGCGGGATCGACGGTCTGATCGCCAAGCTCGGCGAGATGAACACCCGGATCCGCGAATGAAGGAGGCGCGTCTGACGCCCCTCGGCGAGGGGCGTTACGCTCTCGGCGGCGTGCTGGACTTCTCGACCGTCAACCGTGTCGCCGTCGCCGGGGTCACCTTGTTCAAACGGGATGCCTTGGTCGATATCGACCTCGCCGGCGTGGAGTCCGCGAACAGCGCGGGGCTCGCCCTCTTGTTGGAATGGCTGGACCTGGCCCGCGCACGCGGCGCCCGTCTGACCTATCGGAACCTGCCGGATTCGCTGGTGCGGATCGCTGCCGTGTCGAACCTCGCCGCACTCTTGCCTATGGAAACCGCCATCGGTCGCTGAAGCTCCCGTGTCAAGGAGTGTCGTTGCCCGGATGTCGACGCGCCTGCGCGGTCCCGCCGTCGATCACATCAACCCAACCGTTTCCGGGCCTTCATCTCCTAAGAAACGGTTAAAGTCCGGAGCGAGAGGCTCACTTTCAAGTGAATTCGACGTTTTGTGTCTTCATCGCTTTTGGCGGGGACGCGGTTTAAAATGATCTATTTTTTAATATCTTAAACCGCGCCAACTCCGGCGGTCGTCAAGTCTGCCGGGGCCGACCCCATCCAAAAACATGGCATACCGCTCTGTGCGCGGTTTAAGGTCTTCATGGATAAGCTTCTCATCACTGGCGGTACCCCGTTGCAGGGTCAGGTTCGGGCATCCGGCGCGAAGAACGCGGCCTTGCCGATCCTCGCCGCCACCCTCCTGGCCGATGCGCCGGTGACGCTCGTCAACATCCCGCGTCTGCGCGACATCAGAACAACCCTGGATCTGCTCGGGCGCATGGGTGCCTCCTTGTCGCTCCAAGACGGCGGTCGTGTCGAGGTGCAACCCCGCGAGCTGACCAGCTTCGCCGCGCCCTACGAGCTCGTGAAGACCATGCGTGCCTCGATCCTGGTGCTCGGGCCGCTGATCGCGCGCTACGGTCAGGCGGATGTCTCCTTGCCCGGCGGCTGTGCGATCGGCGCGCGGCCGGTCAACCTGCATATCGACGGGCTGCGCGCCATGGGCGCGGAGATCCACGTGGAGGGCGGCTACATCCGTGCGCGTGCGCAACGTCTGCATGGCGCGCGCCTGGTGATGGATATGGTTTCGGTCACGGGCACCGAGAATCTGCTGATGGCCGCGACCCTGGCGAATGGCGAGACGGTGATCGAGAATGCGGCACGGGAGCCGGAGGTGATCGATCTCGCCGATTTCCTGATCGCCTTAGGTGCGCGGATCGAGGGTGCGGGAACCGACCGGATTTATGTGCAGGGCTTGGAGCGTCTCGGCGGAGGCAGCTACCAGGTGATGCCCGATCGGATCGAGACCGGGACCTTCCTGGTCGGTGCGGCCATGACCGGCGGCTGTGTCACGGTCACCCACACCCGTCCGGATTGTCTGGATGCCGTACTCCAGAAGCTGCGCGAGGCCGGCGCCGAGATCGAGGTCGGCACGGATTCGATCCGACTCGACATGCAGGGCAGACGCCCCCGCGCCGTCGACATCCACACGGCACCGCACCCCGCGTTTCCGACCGATATGCAGGCCCAGTTCTGCGCCTTGAACAGCATCGCCGAAGGGGTCGGGACCATCACCGAGACCATCTTCGAGAACCGCTTCATGCATGTGCTCGAGCTGCAGCGCATGGGCGCGGACATCCGTATCGAGGGCAATGTCGCCATCTGTCGAGGTGTCGAGCGTCTGACCGCCGCGCCCGTCATGGCCACGGATCTGCGCGCCTCCGCCGGTCTGGTGCTGGCCGGGCTGGTCGCGTCGGGCGAGACGCTGATCGACCGCATCTATCACCTCGACCGCGGTTATGACAACATCGAGGCAAAGCTCTCGGACCTGGGTGCGGCGATTCGCCGAATCCCGGGCGCCGGCACAGGTACGAGCCGATAGGGGCTACTCGCAGCTACAGGACAGCGACATCATGAGTCTCGACACGCCGCTTACCATCGCGCTCTCCAAGGGCCGGATCTTCGACGAGACCCTGCCGCTCCTGGCGCATGCCGGGATCGAGCCGGTCGACGACCCCGAGACCAGCCGCAAGCTGATCCTCGAAACCAACATGGCGCACGTGCGCTTTCTCATCATCCGCGCGAGCGACGTGCCGACCTATGTCCAGTACGGCGCGGCGGATCTGGGCGTCTCGGGCAAGGACGTGCTGCTCGAGCACGGCGGCGAAGGACTCTACGAGCCGCTCGACCTCGGTATCGCGCGCTGTAGTCTGATGGTCGCCGGTCTGCCGGACGTGGCGGCGCCGACGACGCGGCGGCTGCGTATCGCGACCAAGTATGTCAAAAGCGCCGAGCGCTACTACGCCTCCAAGGGCGAGCAGGTCGAGATCATCAAGCTCTACGGCTCGATGGAGCTCGCACCCCTGGTCCATCTGTCCGATCGCATCGTCGATCTGGTGGAGAGCGGCAACACCTTGAAGGCCAACGGGCTCGTTCCGCTCGAGCATATCGCCGACATCAGCTCGCGCCTGGTGGTCAACAAGGCCTCCTGGAAGATGAAACATGCCGCGGTGACGTCCTTGCTGGACGCGCTGCGCGAGGCCGTCGCAGGCCGATCGACACCGACACAAACGGACCGGACGCGCGGGCCGGGGAGCTGAGCATCCATGAACGCCATGAGACGTCTCTCGACGACCGACCCTGACTTCCATGCCGACTTGGACGGCCTGCTCGCCTGGGATTCGGTCTCGGACGATCGGGTCCAGCAGACGGTCGCCGACATCATCCGCGACCTGCGCACGCGCGGCGATGCCGCGTTGCTCGACTACACGACGCGCTTCGATCGTTGGACACCCGCCTGCGCCGCCGATCTGGAGATCCCGCGGGCGCGATTAGAAGCGGCGTGGGGACGCATCCCGGCGGCGCAGCGCGAGGCCCTGCAGACAGCCGGCGCACGCATCCGCGCCTATGCCGAGCACCAAAGGCTCGAGAGCTGGAGCTACACCGAGGCCGACGGCACCCTGCTGGGTCAGCAGGTCACGCCGCTGGATCGTGTCGGGCTCTATGTTCCGGGCGGCAAGGCGGCCTATCCCTCCTCGGTCCTGATGAACGCCATCCCCGCCAAGGTCGCCGGTGTCGGCGAGCTGATCATGGTCGTGCCCACGCCCGACGGGGAGCTCAACGAGCTGGTCCTGGCGGCGGCCCATATCTCCGGAACGGATCGCGCCTTCGCCGTGGGCGGGGCGCAGGCGGTGGCGGCGCTTGCCTTCGGGACCGAAACCGTTCCGGGTGTGGACAAGATCGTCGGACCCGGCAACATCTACGTGGCCACGGCCAAACGCGTCGTCTTCGGGCAGGTCGGCATCGACATGGTCGCCGGCCCCTCGGAGATCCTGGTGGTCTGCGACGGCCGGACGGATCCGGACTGGATCGCGATGGACCTCTTCTCGCAGGCCGAGCACGACGAGGACGCCCAATCCATCCTGGTGAGCTGGGATACGGACTTCCTGGATCGGGTCGCAGCGAGTGTCGAACGGCTGCTCCCGACCATGGAGCGCGAGACCATCATCGCGACCGCATTGCGCGGACGCGGGGCCATGATCCAAGCGCGCGACCTGGAGGATGCCGTCGCCGTCGCCAACCGGATCGCGCCCGAGCATCTGGAGCTGTCGGTCGAAGACCCGCAGGCCATCGTGGGCCGGATCCGTCACGCCGGCGCCATCTTCATGGGGCGCTACACCGCCGAGGCGGTCGGCGACTATTGCGCCGGGCCGAACCATGTCTTGCCGACCTCGCGCACGGCGCGGTTTTCGTCCCCGCTGGGGGTCTACGACTTCCAGAAGCGATCCAGCCTTATCATGGCCTCGGCCGCCGGTGCGGCAGAGTTGGCCAAGACCGCTTCCGTTTTGGCTCGGGGGGAGGGGCTCACCGCACATGCACGCTCGGCGGAATATCGCGGCGAGGCGCAGTCGCCGGTCGAGCCTGGTTCAGCCTAGTGGAGCAGTGCAGAGATTCCGAGACCGTCCGAGTTCATCCTCGTTGTCGTAATCGATCATCGATAAGACCACGATTACGACAACGACAACGACAACGACAACGAACGATCTCGACACATCTGCCGCGCTGCACTAGGACTTTCGCGAGACGCCCATGCATGACCTGATCAGCCAGCTCATTCGTCCCGATATCCGTTCACTGACGGCCTATCACGTCCCGGACCCGGCGGGACTGGTGAAGCTCGATGCCATGGAGAACCCCTACGGTTGGCCGGAGGCACTCAAGTCCGAGTGGCTCGAGGTCCTGCATGAGGTCGCCCTGAACCGCTATCCGGATCCGCAGGGTACGGCGGTCCAGACGGCCTTGCGCGAGGCGATGAGTATCCCGGCGGACATGGGGTTGCTCCTGGGTAACGGCTCCGACGAGCTAATCCAGATGCTCGCCATCGCCGTCGCGCAGCCCGGACGCAAGGTCCTGTCGCTGGATCCGGGCTTCGTCATGTACCGCATGATTGCCCGCTTCGCCGGCATGGACTATGTCGGCGTGCCCCTGCGCCCGGACGACTTCTCGATCGATCTGCCGGCGACGCTCGACGCTATCGAGCGCGAGCAGCCGGCATTGGTCTATCTGGCCTATCCGAACAACCCGACCGGCAATCGCTTCGATGCCGACGACATGGTGCGCATCATCGAGGCGGCGCCCGGCCTGGTCATCGTCGACGAGGCCTATGCGCCCTTCACGGATTGCAGTTTCCTGGGGCTCCTCGGCGACTGGCAGAACCTCTTGGTCATGCGCACCGTCTCGAAGATGGGGCTGGCCGGGATCCGGCTGGGGTATCTGGTCGGTCCGCCGGACTGGCTCGAGCAGATCGACAAGGTGCGCCTGCCGTACAACATCAATGTCTTGACCCAGGCATCCGCGGCCTTTGCCCTAAAGCACAAGCCACTCCTCGATGAGCAGGCACGGATGATTCGGGCGGAACGTCAGCGTCTCCAGAGCGCGCTCGCGACCCTGAACGGCGTCCACGCCTATCCGAGCGAGGCCAATTTCATCTTGTTGCGTGTCGCCGAGGATCGCGCCGACACCATCTTCAAGGGGCTGAAGGATCAGGGTATCTTGATCAAGAACCTCAACGGCGCGCACCCCATGCTGGATGAGTGTCTGCGGGTGACGGTCGGTCGGGCCGAGGAGAACGCGGCCTTTCTCGGTGTCTTGACCAGACTGCTTTAGGGTGCGTGGCAAGGCCTTGGCCCTACTACGGCGGACTGTCGGCGCAAGCATCTGACTTGCGAGGTATTGCGTGCGGCGTCGGCGAGAACCCGGGATCTCGCAAAGACATTGCGGGTCGCCGACGATACCCTCGTGATCGAATGATTCATCAAAACCGGATCGGAGGAACCCGATGACCGATCATGTCGAGAACCTTATTCTGGAACACCTGCGGCACATTCGGGCACGAATCGATCAGATGGCCGAAGATACGAGCACCATCAAGCTTCGCTTGTCGTCGCTCGAATCCCAAGTCGCCGGTTTGCACGGCGACAACGCCATTGCGCACCAACGCATGGATCAAATCGAGGGGCGCCTTGGGCGGATCGAGCGGCGGCTCGATCTGCACGAACCCGCTTAACCGGCCACTAAAAAGTCGTGTCCGGCGGAATGCCCACCGATGAAAAAATGCTGCGCCCGGGATTATGAGTCCGTGTGTATGACGCGGATCCGATCACCCGTTTTTAGTCCCAACTCGGCGGCGCGCCCCGCCCGCAGCTCGAGCACCTGATCGACCGCTCGCTTGAAGGGGCCGTAGCTCGGGCAGGACGCCTCGAGGCAGGGCGGGACCTGCTCTGCCAATGCCACGACCCGACCTTCGTACATGAAGACGAGGTCGAGCGGGACCGGGACGTTCTTCATCCACATTCGGATCGGACGCGAAGGATCGGCAGGGAACAGCATCCCGCGATCCTCCGCAAGGGCCGGTCTGAACATGAGTCCCCGTGCGCGCTCCTGCGGCGTGCGTGCGACCTCCAAGAGAATGGTTTCCGAGCCCACCTCGGCCTTGGCCGAGATCGGCAGGTATTGGGGCTCGGTCGCCGGGGCATCGCCCATCGCGATGTTCATGGACAACCAGAGTGCCGCAGCGGCGGCCGGGACGATGAGAATCAGGTTTCTCACTCGGTCGATCATGGGGGCATCCAGGTTGCGTGATGTCGGGAATCACCTATCTTTCAGTCAGCCAATGTATCAAGGTCGCTCTTTCGGTTCCATTATCGCGGGGTTGCTGCTCATGCTTGCCATCCTCAATCCATCCCTCGCGGACGAGGGCCTGATCGATGATTTCTCACGCCCGGACGGACTCTCTGCGCTGGGTACGCCTTGGCGTGCCGTGACCGATCAGGTGATGGGCGGGCGCTCGGAGGGGGCCATCGTGCGCCGAGTGGTCGACGGGCGGCAGGCGCTTTGTCTCGCCGGGGAGGTCAGCCTAGCGAACAACGGCGGTTTCGTACAGGCGATGTTGGACCTGACACCGCCGGGCGGTCCCGAGACCGGGTTGGATGCGAGCGCCTTCGACGGGGTTCGGCTCCTGGTGCACGGCAACCGCGAGGTCTACAACCTTCATCTCAAATCCACGGCGACCCTTTTGCCTTGGCAATCCTATCGCGCCACCTTTGTCGCCGGACCCGAATGGCGCGAGGTCTATCTGCCCTTCGAATCCTTCGAGCCGCATCGGCTGGTCCAGCGGCTCGATACCCGTCGACTGACCAAGCTCGGGGTCCTCGGCATCGGTCGCGTGTTTCACGCCGATGTCTGTATCGCCGAGGTCGGTTTCTATCGCGAGACGGATGGGTCCCGACGACCTACCTCGGGGAGTCCGTCTCGGTGAGCCGGCTCGGAACCCCAGGCGTTTCCGGGCAAAGGCCGCGGTAACGGCGGGATCTTCAAGCTCGGCGACTCGTGTCGCGCGATCAGGATGAGGATCAGGAACGCGGGTATCACGAACGACAAGAGGCGCAGCGGCGAGCCCTCCGGGGCACCGAACAGCAGGATCCCCGGACCGATGGCCAAAAGGCCGGCGATCGTCATGAGTCCGAGCGTGCGTCTCGCCAGCGCGGACCAGCGCTGCCGCAGCCAGGTGCGGTGAAAGTGCGCGGGCGGCGCGCCGAGTGTCGCGACGAGGTGCCCCAGGGTCCGTGCGAGTTTGGCCTCGACATCCGGCGTGCGTGCCGGCTCGGCAGCGGGAATGCGCAGCCGAGCACGCCACCCTCCGCCGAACGGATCTAAAGACCGCCACGCCCATCCCAAGACCGCCAGCAGATCCTCAGGTGGATTGATCGTCCGCTGCGGGGTCGGAAGGAGCCGGATCTCGGCAGGCATCCCATGCCCGACCTGTGCGTCCAGCTCGACCCCGATTCCGTCGAGGTCCGTCGAGGCGCGTAGGAGGACGAGACGCGCCTTCCCGTTCGAGCCGCCATCGGCGTCCGGATCAGTCTCGACCCGATAGCTGCAAGCCACGCAAACGCCGCCGAGCGTCGGGAACTGACGCCTCGGATCAACCGCATCGACCCGCTCGATCAGGACCTTCGGGTCCGGCCCGTCGCTGCGCAGGGTCGCGACTCGCCCCGTCGCGTCGGTCAGTGTCCGGATCAGTCGGAAGTGTTGACGACCCGGGTTTTCAAGGACGAGCGTCTCCGTGAGTGCGCCCGGATGATCCGGCGTGTCGGAATGCTCGGTTGGTCGAAAGAGGATACGGCGCGCCAGTCGGTCGCTCCCCGCAAGATCGACATGTCGTCCGCGACGCGTGAAGGGCTCCGCAAGGGCCAGGATCTCATGATGCGTGAGCGGGATTCGCGGCTGACGCCGGGTGTCCTCGGTGCGTTTGGGCTTCGGGGGTTTGTCCCGCTTGAGCCGCGGCGGCCAAAGCGGACGCATCGGCTTCGGTGCGTACATGCTAAACCGCGTCCTGAGTGAACCTTGAAGCCGAGTCTGGAATTGCCGTCGGGTGGAAACCGGAAGATCCGAGTCGGACGCGGTTTAGAAATAAATAAAAGCGAGACTTAAACCGCGTCAACTGCGTTGCTTGTTGGCGTGCGCACGGCCGGCGGACTGACTCGGAGCGATGCATGTTGCACCGAGACGCGGTTTAACCCTTCATGGAAGAGAAGAACTCGTCGTTGGTCTTGGTCGCCTTGAGCTTGTCGTGCAGGAATTCCATCGCAGCCAGCTCGTCCATCGGATGCAGGATCTTGCGCAGGATCCACATTTTTTGCAGATCGGCCGGGCTCATCAGCAGTTCCTCGCGGCGGGTGCCGGAGCGGTTGATGTTGATGGCCGGGAAGATGCGGCGCTCGGCGATGCGGCGATCCATGTGGATCTCCATGTTGCCGGTGCCCTTGAACTCTTCGTAGATGACGTCGTCCATGCGCGAGCCGGTGTCCACCAGCGCGGTCGCCAGGATGGTCAGGCTGCCGCCTTCCTCGACGTTGCGCGCGGCACCGAAGAAGCGCTTGGGGCGCTGCAGTGCGTTGGCATCGACACCGCCGGTCAGAACCTTGCCGGAGGAGGGTACGACCGTGTTGTAGGCGCGCGCCAGTCGCGTGATGGAGTCGAGCAGGATGACGACGTCGCGCTTGTGCTCGACCAGACGCTTGGCCTTCTCGATGACCATCTCGGCGACCTGCACATGCCGCGTCGCGGGCTCGTCGAAGGTGGAGGAGATGACCTCGCCGCGGACCGAGCGGGCCATCTCGGTGACCTCTTCCGGGCGCTCGTCGATCAGCAGCACGATCAGGTAGCAATCCGGATGATTGTGGCCGATCGATTGGGCGATGTTCTGCAACATCATGGTCTTGCCGGCCTTGGGCGGCGAGACGATGAGCCCCCGCTGGCCCTTGCCGATGGGGGCCACCAGATCGATGGTGCGCGCCGTGATGTCCTCGGTGCTGCCGTTGCCGATCTCGAGGGTGAGCCGCTTGTTGGCGAACAGCGGCGTGAAATTCTCGAAGAGGATCTTGGACTTGGCGTTCTCGGGCCGGTCGAAGTTGATGTCGTTGACCTTGAGCAGCGCGAAATAGCGCTCGCCGTCCTTGGGTGGGCGGATCTTCCCGGAGATGGTGTCGCCGGTTCGCAGTGCGAAGCGGCGGATCTGGCTGGGGGAGACATAGATGTCGTCCGGCCCGGCGAGATAGGAGGCGTCCGCGGATCTCAGGAAGCCGAAGCCGTCGGTGAGGATCTCGAGTACCCCGTCGCCGTAGATGTCCTCGCCTCGTTTGGCCTGCGCCTTGAGGATGGCGAAGATCAGGTCCTGTTTGCGCGACCGCCCGACGCCTTCGATCTCCATGGACTGGGCGAGTGCGACCAGCTCGGGTACGGGCGCTTTCTTCAATTCGGTTAGGTTCATCACATTGTTTGTCGTCGGCGGAGGTGAGGGGGTGTTCGGCAACGCCCCGGGGCAGGGCCCGTGTTGCGGGGGAACGCGGTTGGGGGTGGTCGCTTTACGGGGACGGGGCGCCTTGGCGGCGGCCCCTCGGAAGTGTCGTTCGGTGGCCATGGGTGCCGGTGTCGGTTCCGGTCCGCGGGGGCGGTCGGGAGATTGAACCGGATGCCGTCGCCGGTGGCCTTTAAAGGTTGCTGTCGATGAAAGCCGTCAATTGCGATTTGGACACCGCGCCGACCTTGGTGGCTTCGACCTCGCCCTGACGGAACAGCATCAGGGTCGGGATGCCGCGAATACCGTAACGTGGCGGGGTGTTGGGGTTCTCGTCGATGTTGAGCTTCGCGACCTTGATGCGGCCCGCGTACTCCCCGGCGATCTCGTCGAGTACGGGGGCGATCATCTTGCAGGGTCCGCACCAGTCGGCCCAGTAGTCCACGAGCACGGGTTCGAGGGATTTCAAAACCTCGTCTTCGAATGAATCATCGGTCACATGGACGATGCTATCGCTCACTGAAGTGATCTCCCATAGGGTGGTTGCGGCACGGGCGGTTGTTTCGATATCACGTTCGGCGGATGACGGCGGAGCGGGGTCGCTGGGGCGCGGCGCGAACGGGTCGAGGAGCAGGCGGGCGAATTGGCGTTGAAATGTGCCCTTGAGTAAGATGCTATTTGATCCAAAGCGAAGAGAATTTGCAAGCCTTGCCCAATCCGCGAGGCGCGTAGCACCAGGGACTCCCCACGTCATGACCGACAAACACCTCACTTCGACCCGCTTCGACAGCTTCGCGCTCGATCAACGGATCATCGACGGACTCGACGACGCGGGCTTTACCCGCTGCACCCCGATCCAGGAACAAACCCTGCCGATTGCGCTGTCCGGCCGGGACGTCGCCGGTCAGGCCCAGACCGGTACGGGCAAGACCGCCGCCTTTTTGATCGTCCTGATGCAGCGTCTGCTGACCAATCCTGCGCCGCCGTCCGAGCGGATCGCGCGTCCGCGGGCACTGATCCTCGCCCCGACCCTCGAGCTTGCCGTTCAGATCCATCGGGATACCGAGCTCCTTGCCAAGCATACGGGTTTGCGCATCGCCGTGGTCTACGGCGGCGCGGGCTATCAGGAGCAGCGCGATCAGGTTGCCGGCGGCGTCGATATCCTCATCGGCACACCTGGGCGCCTGATCGACTATTTCAAGCAAAAGGTCTTCGATCTGCAGGCGATCGAGGCGGTCGTGCTCGACGAGGCCGACCGCATGTTCGACCTCGGATTCATCAAGGATATCCGCTTCCTGCTCCGACGCATGCCGCCGCCGGAGAACCGTCAGGGACTCCTCTTCTCGGCGACACTCTCGTATCGTGTCACCGAGCTGGCCTACGAGCACATGAACCACCCGCAGCTCGTGAAGATCGAGACCGAGACCATCACGGCCGATCGCGTGCGCCAATGCTGCTACATGACCTCCAACGAGGAGAAGATCGCCTTGCTGCTCGGCCTGGTCCGCGGCTGGGACGATGCGCGCATCATGGTCTTCGTCAACACCAAACGCGAGGCCGATCGGGTCTGGGGGTTTCTCCAGGGCAACGGCATCAACACCGCGGTGCTCTCCGGGGACGTTCCCCAGAAGAAACGCCTGAAGCTCCTGAAGGATTTCACCGACGGCAAGCTCCCCGTGCTGGTCGGCACCGACGTGGCCGCGCGCGGCCTGCACATCCCGGACGTGACCCATGTCGTGAACTACGATCTGCCCGAGGACCCGGAGGACTATGTTCACCGCATCGGGCGGACCGCGCGGGCCGGTGCCGCCGGGGATGCGATCGGCTTCGTCTGCGAGACCTATGCCTTCTGCCTGCCGGACATCGAGACATTCATCGGGGCGAAGATCCCGGTGGAGCCGGTCGATCCGGCGCTGCTCGCCGAGGTGAATCCGCGCAGCCGGATGCGTCCGGATCGCGAGGATCGGTGCGAGGCGCGGCCTGCACGCGCGCCCCGAGGCGGCAGTGGCGGAGCCGGTGCCGGGCGCGGCGAGCGCCGTCCTCGCGCGGGCGGGGAGCGGCGCTCGCCATCCCGGTCGCCATCCCGGTCAGAGGCGCAGCCGAGGGCGGACTCCGCGGAGGTTCGGGCCGACACCCCTGTCGCCGCACCCCGGAAACAGCCCGAGATCGCTGCACTGACGGACCCGTCTGCAGTGACCGCGGCACCGGTGTCCTCCGGCCCGGCAGCGGGTGCGCCGCGCGCGGATGTCGGAACCTCGGAGACCCCGACGGGAGAACCGAAGAAACGCCGCCGCCGGCGTCGGTCCAAGAAGCCGGATGCAGCCGGCGCGAATCCGGCGACGTCTTCTCCGGCACCCGAGCCGGTCGATTAAGCGGCGTCGCCGCGCTCCGTGCCCCTGCTGCCCCTGCGTGCATCAGTCCGAATGCAGACTCGGAAGCAGATCGCCGAAGTGAGCGATCGCCGGAAAGTCGGCGACCTCGCCTCTCGGAGCCCTCGAGTCGGGCTCGACGACCGCCATCAGCCAGCGAAACCCGAAGTCGCGCGCCGCCTGCAAGACGCGCGTGCTGTCGTCGACGAAGAGTGTCCGCTCCACATCGAAGGGCTCGATCGCGTGCACCAGCGACCAAAAACCCGGCGCCTCCTTGGCGACCCGCAGGTCATGCGAGCAGATAATCCGCTCGAAGTGTCCGCCGAGCCGGGTCCGCGAGAGCTTGAGCGCGAGCGCCTTTTGATGCGCGTTGGTGACCAGGACGCGCCGCTTGCCGCGTCGTTCGAGCGCCTCCAGAAAGTCGAGCACGTGCGGATGGACCGCGATCAGATGCTCGACCTCCTGCTTGAGCAGGGCGATATCCAGACCCAGCTCCCGGCTCCAGTAGTCGACGCAATACCACTCGAGGGTGCCCTCGATATCCCGATAGCGGGCGAGCAGCTCGGCCTTGGCGATCTCGGGCGCGAGCCCGCGGGCTTGGGCATAGCGCGTGGGGACATGCTCGAGCCAAAAATGATTGTCGAAGTGCAGATCGAGCAGGGTGCCGTCCATGTCCAGGAAGACGGTGTCGATCCGGTGCCAATCGATCATGCCATACCCCTTGTTGCCTCGTTGTTCCAGCGTCGCTTCGCAGCGACTTGACCCATCGGAGTTTCGTTCATGCTTCGCAAACCGAAAATACTGGATCGGCGCATCGTCGCCCAGAGCCGCTTGTTCCGGGTGGAAGAGGTTGATCTGGAGTTTGCGAACGGCGCGCGACGCACCTTCGAGCGCGTGCCCGGCGGGACGGATTCGGTCATGATCGTTCCCATGCTCGACCCCGAGACGGTGCTCCTGATCCGCGAGTACGGTGCCGGCAGCGACTGCTACGAGCTCGGTCTGCCCAAGGGCGTCGTGGAGGCCGGCGAGGATCCTTTGGCCGCTGCCGATCGCGAGATCCAGGAGGAGATCGGCTACGGTGCGCGTGATCTGCGGATGATCAAGCGGGTCTCGCTGGTGCCCGGCTACATCGAGCATCATAGTCTCATCGTGCTGGCGCGTGACCTCTATCCCAAGTCACTCCCCGGCGACGAGCCGGAGCCGATCGAGGTGGTGCCTTGGAGGCTCGACGCGATCGACGAGCTGCTTGCCCGCGAGGATTTCAACGAGGCACGATCGGTCGCGGCCCTGTTCATCGCCCTACGCGTCATGGGTCGCGAGTCCTGACCGAGACGATGCCGAATCCGGTCACCCGACGCGTTTCACTCTGGACGCGGTTTAAACCCCCAACGGAGATCACGCATGTTTCGTTTGCCCGCAGCCTTCGCCTTCGTCTTCGCACTGGGGCTCCTCGCAGGCTCCCCGACGGCTATCGACGGCGCGAAGGCTCAAGACATGTCGCCGGCGGACGATTCCGTCTACAGCTTCGACGACTTCCCGCGCGAGGATCTGCTCGAGCATCCGGATTGGTTCAAGACGGGTTTCCTCGATCTTCCAAGCGATCTCGAAGAGGCGATCGCCGAGGAAAAACAAGGGCTTATCGTCTATTTCGGCCAGAAACATTGTGCTTACTGCCACAAGCTCCTGAACGAGAATTTCGGTCTCTCCGACATCCTCGAGTACACCCAGCGCCACTTCGATCTGGTCGCCATTGATGTTTGGGGTGTCGAGGAGGTCACGACGATCGACGGGGAGGTGATGACCGAGCGCGAGTTCTCCGTCCGCGAGGACACCAATTTCACCCCCTCTCTGCTCTTCTACGACGCCGAGGGCAAGCTCGCCCTGCGCTTGCGCGGCTACTATCCGCCCTATCAGTTCCGAGCCGCGCTCGAATATGTCGCCGACGGGCACTATGCGCGCGAGACCTTTCGGGACTATCTCGCCCGCGGCGAGAACCGGATGGTGTTCGAGCCGGAGGACCTGAACGAGCAGCCCTTCTTCGCGAAGCCCCCCTACAACCTGGATCGGCGCTTCCCGAGCGAGCGCCCGCTCGCCGTCTTCTTCGAGCAGGGCGATTGTCACGCCTGCGACGTGCTGCACGGCCAAGCCCTGAAGGAGCCCGCGATCACGGGCTATTTCGGCAACTTCGACAGCGTCCAGCTCGACATGTGGTCCGACACACCCGTCGTCACGCCCTCCGGCGAGCGCACCACGGCACGCGCGTGGGCCGAACAGCTCGGGCTCTTCTATGCCCCGTCGATCCTTTTTTTCGACGAGCGCGGCAAGGAGCTGCTGCGCGTCGATTCGGTCGTGCGCTTCTACCGACTGCGCAACGTCCTGAACTACATCAGCAGCAAGGCGTACTTGACCGAGAGCTTCGGGGAGTGGCGGCTGTCGGAGGCGCTTTGAACCGCGGTTGAACCGCGTCCGGCGTGACATGGACGCCTCTGCCTCGTAAATCCCTCCGGGCGTCGGCGTCGACGCGGTGCAAGATGGAGTTACGTTGCCGTGCAGACGCAACCGAAGTACGAAAGAATGTCCATAGGCACACGAACAGCGCCAATTGCCGTTTCGGAGGGAACAGATGTCGATTTTGGAATGTTGCCGGCCCCGCAAGGATCTCCTCGCCGGCACACTCAACCCGGAGATCTTCACCGCCAACCTGATGCAGGTGATCGACCACTATCGGGGCGAGCCCGATGTGGTGCAGAACGTCTACACGGACGCGCGGGCCTTCTTCGGCGAGGCGACCTACCCCACGGAGGGGATGCGGCTGGTGCTGCGCAACTGCTTCGGACGCCTCGGCGGGAACGACGCGACCTACCCGGCGATCCAGCGCATGGAACGCGCCTTCGGTGGCGGCAAGACGCACATTCTAATCGGGGCCACTCATCTGGCCTTTCAGGGGACCGATCTCGCCGATATCGCCCGCGATGTGATCGATCCGGACCTTCTGCTTGCCCCGGGCGAGATCACGGTGGTCGGGATCGCGGGCGATCGGGTGGCGATCCACGAGACCCACGGGGCGCGGCTGGTTCCCTATACCCTGTGGGGCGAGATAGCCTTCCAGATCGGCGGCGAGGCGCTCTACCAGGCGATCGGTCCGAGCGCGAGCTCCTTCGGCTCTCCCGCCGACGAGTATTTCGACGTCGTTTTCAAGGATCGCAAGGTTCTGATCATGCTCGACGAGTTGGCCGCCTACGCGACCCGCGTGGAAGCGGCGCGTGCCGGCGGCGGCAGCAGCGTGGCGACCTTCCTGATGTCCCTGTTTCAGTACGCCAAAGAGCATATCGGGCTGTCCGTGGTCATCACGCTGGCCAGCCAGAAGGATGCCTTTGCCCGCCAGACATCCATCCTCACCGACCTGGTTTCCAAGGCCAAAGGCGAGCAGATCAGCGCCGCCGACTCGCTCGGGATCGCCGATCGCGCCTACGGTGAGGTGCGCAAGGTCAGCGCGCGCGACGAGACCACCGTCACCCCGATGCGCGGTCAGGAAATCTCGCGCGTCCTCGCGCGGCGCCTCTTCGAGAACATCGACCCGCAGGGCGCCGCCACGACGGCCGATGCCTACATGGAGATGTACCGGCGCACCGCCATGCTGCTGCCCGAGCAGGCCCGCCAGGAGTCCTACCGGGAGCGTTTGATCGCCCATTACCCCTTCCATCCCACCCTGATCGACTTCCTCACCGAGAAGCTCGCCACCGTCGAGACCTTCCAGGGTACCCGCGGCGTGCTGCGCATCCTCGCCCTGTCGGTCGCCAACCTCTGGCGTCGGCAGGCCGCGGCGCCGATGATCCACGCCTGTCATCTGGATCTGCGTGACCCGCGCCTCGCCGACGAGTTGGTCAGCCGTACCGACAGCGCCGAGTTGATGCCGATCGTCAACGCTGACATCGGCGGTCCCGACAGCGGCGATCTCAAGGCGGAGGACAGCAACGCCGCCCTGGCCGATCGCGCCAACGCGCACCCGGACGGTTTCCCCCTCCACGAATACGCCTGGAAGACCGTGTTCCTGCACAGCCTGGCGGGGTTCGGCGACGGGCTTGCCTCCAACGTCTTCGGTATCGCCAAGCAGGACGCGCTGTTCGCGACCGCCTTTCCCGGCATGACCCCGCCACAGGTCGAGACGGCCCTGGATGCACTGCGCTCCCATGCCTATTACCTGCGGTACTCGGAGACCGAGGGACGCTATTACGCGAGCACCGGCGTGTCGATCAACCGCGTCCTGGCCGACATTCGGCGGGCGTTGCGCGGCAACACGCGCGTGACCGATCTCCTCAACGAGACCTCGCGCAAGGTCGTCAAGCCCGGCGCACTGAGCTTCGAGATCCTGCCCGAGGTGGAGCTTCCGGAACGCATCCCGGACAAAGGTGCGAAGGCCACCTTGGCGCTGATCGCCCTGGGTAGCCCGCCGGTCAAACCCGAGGACTTCATCACCCAAGCGGGCCTCAACAAACCACGCCAACATCAGAATCTGGTGTTTCTCCTGCTGCCCGAGACGGTCAAGGTCAAGGATGAATACAGGTCCGGCGACGACATGCTGGACAATGCGGCGACCCGCGCTCTGGAACTGAGCGAGCGCCTGAACGGCATCGCCATCGATGTCCTTGCACGCCGCACGCTCAAGCACAATCCGTCCGCCTATGGGTTGTCGGAATCCGCCTTGAGCGACGAGGCGTTCAACCGCGACACCAAGGAGCGCGAGCAGGCCCTGTTGACCGTTGTCACTCAGGCGTACCGCAACCTGTGGTTCTCGGCCCAAGGCGGCAAGGTCGTTCGTCGCGAGATCAGCACCGCCGGCGGCGAAGGCGGTGCCTCGGTCATCGAGAGCATCCGCGCCGTCCTCATCACCGAGGGCAAGCTCGTCATCGCCGAGATGGCCGTCACCGGCTCGACCGCCAGCGCTGCCGCCAAGCTGTTCTTCACCCCGTCCAAGGACTACCGGACACTCGACGACCTACGCAGTGCCTTTGCCTGTCGTCGCGACTGGCCGGTCCTGGAGGACAAAGGCGTCTTCGAGAGTCTGATCCGCGCCGGGGTCGGTCACGGTGCCTGGTGTTTGTTCCGCATGGGCTCGGCCGATGCGGAGAAGCCGGCCGATTTCCACGCCCGCGAGACCGGCGAGCTGCCCCTGCAGCTTGAACTGACCGAGCCGGGCTGGAGCCTGGTCACCCCGCAGGGTGCCAAGCTACGCGGCTGGACCGCGGTGGATAAACCCGACAGTGCCCAGATCCGCAAATGGGTCCAGGAGGCCAGTCAGCAGGCCGGTTATGGCTCCGTGACCGAGGTCGCTGCGGCGGTGGCCGAGACCCACGGTGTGATCTCGATCCAGGACGTGTCCAAGGCTATCGACGAGCTGGTCAAAGCCAACCAGCTGTATGTCCATGCACCCGACAAGGATCCCGGGCTCGATCCAGGCGTGCTGCGGGGCGCCAACGCGTGGGTGATGGAAGCCGTTGAGCCGGACGACAAGATCGTGACCAGGGCCGAGGCATTTATCCGCGGCTGGATCAAAAAGGACGAGACCATTGCCTTGAGCGGCGAGAAGGCGCGGAAGAAGGTCTTGCCGTTGCTCAAACGGCTCGCCGAGATCTACCAAAAAGGGGGCGTCTCCACCATCGATATCTTGGAAATCAATGGACTCAAGCTCCCTGCGGGCGGGCGCATCGCACTCCAGTTCAACGCGCTGTCGCCCGAGGACGTGCTCGCCCTCGACGAGTTGCTCAATCCGGCGATGGAGCTGACGACACAGGACGCGGAGACCGAGGTCCAGATCGTCATCGCGGAACCCCAACCAGGCTGCAAGCTCATCGCCGAGCTCGGCATAGACGAGGTCTACTGATCGCTATCCATGGCCAAGAAAACAACATCGCTTGATCTCATCAAGCATCATGCGGAGCGACTCACCCCGCTCAGCACCAAGGCGCCCTTCGTGCTGCGCATCACCGAATGGCGCGACACGCCGATTCCGGTCCTCGTCGTGAAGGAACGCCAATACCGGGATCAGGAGGAGGCATCCAGGGGGACGGATGGCCAGCGCCGCCGCGCCCGTCCGATCCTGATCGAGCGCGGCAGCCTCCATGGCGAGCCGCTGCACCGTTGTCTGCCGATCCTGCGTCGCGTGGTCGAGGGTGTCGTCGACGCGGCCGGCATCCCGCTGGAACTGTCGCGCTATCTCACGGCCGAGGGCCTGCGCCTGCGCGGCAACCTGCCGTTGGACGAAGAGGCCGGCGCCAAGCTCGCCCTGATCTTTCGCCTGCAGGACCGCATCCAAAATCTGGACCGGGTGGAGCTGATCGCGCATCGCGTCCGTCAATTTACCCGCGAAGAGGCCGCCTACTGGCTGTCGCGGACCACCAGCTTCGGACCGATCGCCAACCGCTGGGCACTCTCCGGGCTACGGACCATGCTGGGCGGGCATGCCGAGGACAAGGGCGTTCAGGAAATGCTGGAGCGGCTGAAGCTTGTGGCCTGACTGCACCGGCAACTCGTCGGGGTGTCGGGGCTAGTAAAAATGCGCATGGCGACGCGCAACTCGTGGTTGTCTACAATGCAATATGATCCTTGTCGACGCCATCACAGAAGCTAAGAAAACCAAAATGGGACCGCTCGATGGAGCAGACTGTCACTTACAACAAGGCACCTCTCGTCGAGTTGATCGTCGAGGTACAGTGGCCCGTAGCAACGATCGGGACGACTGGCGGCCCGCCCATCGTGGGTGGTCAATCAGCAGCTTTCGACCTTTGGTTCCAAAGGCTTACGGAGCGTTTGCGCGCACAAGGCTTCCACAACTTAGAGCGACTTGTCCCCCACGACATGTTTCTCTTGGCACATCAACCGCTCTACCGCTACAGCCTTGCCGAGGACCGATTTCCTATCGTTCAACTCGGTCACGGGATATTTACCGTCAACGCCGGCCCTCCCAACTATCGGTCTTGGGCCGCCTTGCGTCCCCAGGTGGAGAAGGCTTTTGCGGCACTGGTAGACACCAAACCCACCGACGAACCACCAACGACATTTTCCCGCGTTGCACTTCGTTATATTGATCTTTTTGATACTGAGCTTCGTGCTGGAGCATCGAATTATGCGTTCATCCGCGATGATCTTGGCATCAGTATCGGACTACCGGATGGATTGATCGAGCTAGCCTCCGACGCGGGTCGGATCTACCCAACGCTGGCGGTTCAGTTGCCTATCGATGGCGACCAGAACGCGAATATGACGTTTCAGGTTGCCGCAGGGCGGCTGGGCAATCGGTCGAGCACTGACACGGTTATGGATATGAGCTATGTGGTGAGCGGCAACATTCCAGTGGCAACGGCTGCAGTACTTGCGCCACTCGACGCAGCCCACACAGCTATCCACAGCTGGTTCGAGAAACTTACCTCAAATATTCGCGATCGGATGGACCCCATCCGGCAGGCATAAAGCATAGGAGGTAATGATGATTATGATCATGTTTCCGATTGCAATCAACCAGATGGAAATCGCGACCGAGATCAGTGTAGTACCATCGATTCGTGAATATCAGGTCATCACCGAGAGTCAGCGGCAACCAATCCCGTTTCAATATTCTCCGCGGGAGACCGCCTCAACGCTCACCCAACCCCGCGACCATGCCGCCTGCTGGTCGCTCCTGGATGAACTTTCGAGACTTGCGCCAAACTGGGATGCATATGGTGCCGAACCCATTGCTGCTCGCTGCATGGCCAATACCCGCTGCGTTCTCACTGCATTACCGGCTGGTATTCCATCGCCGGAGATTACCCCTAATCCCAACGGTACCTTGACGCTCGATTGGGAGACCGAGGATCAGGCTTTGTCCTTGGAGTTAGGTGCGACACGCTTCAGCACTTTCTGGGAGTCTCGTACAGGAACTAAGATGGAAGAGGGTACCTTTGACACGAGTATTCCGAATTTTGTGGCTATGGCTCTTGACTCAATGTTCCCTGATCTCACACAGACGCAACCATTATGTGAAGACTTCGCGTTCAGTGGAGGACGAGGACCCGGATTCACTCCCGCTCATTATTACGGATAAAGAACGGCTGGCCCGTGCAATCTTCTTCCCTAACTACATCAATAAGAGCGGAAAACTCAAGCCGTCCGCATTCAAGGCACCAAGCGGTCGTCAGGATGTTTCTGTCAACCGTCTTGTCGCCTTGAACGCTGGCGCCTGTAAGGTTCGCTCGAAGGCAATAACTCTCTCGGGGACGTTTAAGGGTTTCGCCGTCCTTACGGCCTATTCTGTTCGGGAGTGCGGGTCAGACGTCAAAGACAGCCGTGCGGCGTATTTAGGCCACGCCGACATCATTCACGACCAGATTTTGCCAAAGAACGAGCCGCCGCCACCCGAGTTCAATGAGCGCCTCAAACGGTTGGTTGAGGCTTCCCAATATTTTCCCGATCCGGACCCCGAATCCGATACTTGGACCGGCGAGGACTTCTCCGCCGGCCATTGATACGCAGCTATAGGGATTCATCGACGATGGACGAACGCCTGATCGAGGCCGGGTTTCCCTGTCACCAAGTCGGGGCGGAGACGCAGCGGGAGCAGAGCGTCGGGCTCCAGCCGCCGGTGAACCGCCTGCATGTCTGGTGGGCGCGTCGCCCCCTAACCCCGAGTCGCGCGGCCATCCTGGCGTCCCTGCTGCCCGCCGGGACTGACCCCGACACCTTCGTTCGCCAGCTCGGCATCGAGCGGGTCCAGGCGTTGGTACATGGTGAGCCCTGGACGCTGACCGGAAAACTCTTGGAGCGGATCGAATGGCGGGATGGACGGAAGGTGCTGCGGGTCGACAAGGCGGTTCTGCGTGCGTTGGAGCAGGAACAGCAACGCCGCGAGAAGAATCGCGAGCTGATTTCGCGTCTGCGCGACGAGCAACCCGATCTGCGAGCCGAACCGATCCTGGTCCGCTGGGTAGAGGAGAGCCGGCACCTGCCGATGCCATGGCCAGCCGAAGGCGAAGCCTTGTCGACCCGACGCGTGCCTGGGGATCCTGCCCATGTCAACCAACGAATCGATTTCGCCAAGTCACCCGCAATCAAGGCATCTCTCGGTGGTGAACTGAGATGGGAAGGCGAAGACCTGTATGCCTATCAGCGCGCTTTTGCGAACCCTGTTCCCTACCGTGAGAAAGCGCTGACGGTACTTGATCCCACATCAGGCGGCGGTTCGATCCCCTTTGAAGCACTCAGACTCGGATATCGGGTCATCGCCAATGAGCTGAATCCGGTCGCAACCTCGATCCTCTATGCAACGCTGGATTATCCAGCGCGATACGGGATTGGATTGGCCTCGGATATCGAACGTTTTGGGAAGTCGCTGCTGGCCCGGGTCGAAGCGGAAATGGCCGATGTATCGCCCTTCTCCCCGATTCCGGAGGACGAACTGAGCATCCTAAAACGGCATCTCACGAGATGTCCGAAGTTGGTCGACGACTTCGCCATTGAGCACGACCACACCGGGCTGATTTCGTGCCGCCAAGTGACCTGTCCCCACTGCGGAGGAGAGACGCCTTTACTCAACACCTGCTGGCTGTCCAAGGAAGCCGGCGATCCTTGGGGCGTGCGTGTTATCCCGGAGAACGGAAAGGTCCGCTTCGAGACCTATCGGGTCAAGCACGGGCGCGGACCGAACAGCGAGGATCCGAATGCCGCGACCGTCAATCGTGGAACCGGCCAATGTGTGCACTGCAAACAGGCGATCGATGGCGACGAGATCAAGCGTCAGGCCCGTGCCTCGGCCAAGCACCCAACGCCGATGGCCGATTGCCCCGATGGCTGGCAGGACCGGCTCTACGCCGTGGTCGCGGTGCGACTGGAGCCCAAGCTCGACAGCCAAGGCCAGCCTTTGCGCTTTACCTCGGGTGCCCGCAAGGGCGAGATCAAGACCCGAAAGATTCGCTATTTCCGTACGCCGAACCAGCGCGATTTCGACGCCTTGGCGGAAGCGCAGCGCCGCCTAAGGGAACGTTGGGACGCGTGGGACAACGCGGGGCTGATTCCGACCGAGGAGATCCCGCCCGGGCACCGCCGCGACCAGCGCGATGGGCTGCTGCGCTACGGCATCACCCACTGGCTCGACATGTTTACCGCGCGTCAGTTGCTCGGTCATCTGACCCTGATCGAAACCTTGGTCCAGCTCAAACCACAGATACTCGCGGAGTTGGGGCCTGAACGCGGTCGGGCCGTAGTGACCTATCTGCAATTCGCGATCGATAAAGGGCTCGACTACAACAGCCGTCAAACCCGCTGGGAGTTTACGCGGGGCGTTGTTAAAGGCACGTTCGGGCGTCATGACTTTTCGTTGAAATGGACCTTCGGCGAGATGATCTTTTCGGGCCCAAGCTCTGGCGCTGCCTGGGGTTTGTCACAGGTTCTCGATGCCTACAAAGGCATGGCGGAGCTCATGACACCCGCACATGACGGTACCGGTGGGCAGCCACCGGTCACCATCCTGAACGGCACGGGGGCGCACATCCCGCAGGTTCCCGACGACTCGGTGGACCTCGTCTGTATGGATCCGCCCTACTACAACAACGTCCAGTACGCGGAGCTGTCCGACTTCTTTTACATCTGGCAGCGCCGCACCTTGCGCGATCTCTATCCCGGCGTCTACAACCGACGCCTGACCGACAAGAAGGCCGAAGCCGTCGCCAACCCCTTTCGCGACGGCGGACCGGACGGAGCCAAGACGACCTACGAGCGCATGATGGGCGAGATCTTCCGCGAGTGCCGACGAACGCTGAAGGACGAGGGTCTCTTTACGCTCATGTTCAACCACAAGTCCCAGGATGCCTGGGAGACCCTGACGCGCGCCCTGATCGATGCCGGGTGGGTCATCACCGCCTGTTTCCCGGTGGAGTCCGAGGGCGAGAACTCGATGCACCAAAAGGACCTCGCCGCCGCTGCCAGCTCCATCTTCATCTCCTGCCGCAAGCGCCCCTCTCGGAGCGACGAGACCGCCATCTGGGAGAGCGCCTTCGGCCAAACCGGCATCCGTCACCGGATCGAATCGGCGGTGCGCCGAGGGCTCGAGGACTTCGAGCCGCTGCGCCTCAACCCGGTCGACGAGATGGTCGCGAGCTACGGCAAGGCCCTCCAGGTCCTCTCCTCCCACTGGCCGGTGCAGGATGGCGACGAGCTGGTCAGCCCCGTCAAGGCGATGAACGAGGCGAGCCGCGTGGTCTCGCAGGGACGGGTCAGTCAGATCACCAAGGGCAAGGTTCGGGTCGAGGATCTGGACAGCGAGACCGCCATGGCGCTGACCATCTTCGGGATCTGGGAGCTGGCCGAGATCGCCTACGACGACATCCTGAACCTCTCCCGCTCGCTGGGGATCGCCTTGGACGGCAAGTCCGCAGGCTACCGTGTCCAGGACCGGGAGATCGGCATCAACCAAGCCGTCGGTACCCGCGGCCGTGTCAAGGGTGCCGAGGGCTACCAGGCCCCGCTGGTCCGCGCCGGCTCCAAGCTCCGTTTGGCCCTGCCGGAGGAGCGCCACAACGCACGTCTGAGCGCCCCGCAGACCGATTGGGATCGTCTGCAGGGCCTGATCGCGGCCTATCGCGAAGGCGATATCCCGGTTGCTCGCGCCTACCTTCAAACGCACGCCGCCGAGAGCGGCGAGCGTATTCTCGACCTCCTGGAGGTCTGGGCAGCGGAAGCGCGTGATCCGGATCTGAAAAAGCAGGCGCGTGCCGCACTCTACGGGCTTGGGCGGTGAGAGTTGTCTGGAGCTGCGCTTTCCCTCATTGCGGGCGGTCAGCCCCGAGGACTTCCTGAAGGAGCTGCAGACATGACCTCAGTGACAGTCCGCTTACCCGACGAGACCTACCGGCGCCTCGACGAAATCGCGCGCGTGCGCGGCACCAGTATCGATCGGCTCTTCGATGAGATGGCGGCCCTGATGGTTGCGGAGTCGGACGCCGAGGCCCGCTTTCGTACCCGAGCTCGACGGGGACAGGGAAAAGCCGAGAGGGGGCTCGGGTTGCTGAGTCAGGCAGCCGGACAGCGTGGCGAGGACTAGGACCCATCCCGGGATCTTTCCAAAGCGATAATCCACGCAGTACCGGCAAGACATCGACCGGCTCCCCGAGTGATTTGTGGTGCTATGGTATCGGGGACGACCGGGTGATCTGCGAGATTGACGAACCACAGGAGGCATCCATGAACTGGCCGCTTCAAGAACAACAGGATCGCTTGAATCAAGTGGTCGAGGAGGCGCTGCGCGCAGGGCCGCAGGTGATCACCGCCAACGGTGAAGAGACCGCCGTGGTCGTTTCCATTGAGGAATACCGTCGGTTGCAGTCCCCCTCCGACACGCTGGCGGATTTCCTGCTGCACTCGCCCTTGCGTCGGAGCGGCATCCGCATCCAACGCGACCAGGATCTTGAGCGGGATCTGGACCTGTGAGGTTCCTCCTCGACACCAATGTCGTGTCGGAGTTTGCCAAGGACGAGGTGAACCCCGGTGTCCTGCGTTGGCTGTCGCATGGCGACGAGCAGGCAATGGTGATCAGCGTCGTGACGATCGGTGAAATCGAAAAAGGCATCGCCTGGATGCCGCAGGGCAAACGTCAGCGGGCGTTGGAGGTTTGGCTGCAATCGCGTTTGGTGCCCCGCTTTCGAGAGCGCATCCTCCCGCTGGAGCTCGAAGACCTGCAGCGTTGGGGTCGGATGATCGGATCGGCACTCAAAGCGGGGGCGCCGCTCCCGCAGATGGATACGCTGATTGCCGCGGTTGCCATGAATCGCGACCTGATTTTGGTGACCCGGAACACCGATGATTTCATGCGAACGGGCGTCAAGCTGCTCAATCCCTGGAGTTGATCGCGTGCAGCAGGGCTGCGGACAGTCCGATAGTGACCCGCACGACCTGCCATCGATTGCCGTGCAACGCGAGAGCGCATGACGGCGATTGCCAATCCGG
>NZ_DATITZ010000101.1:0-17139 GCF_035467215.1 Thiocapsa sp.
CTGAACTGCGTGAAGGGTTACTTCAACGGCAAGATCCTCTACGGCAAAGACCGCCTGACGCAGCCCTTGATGCGGATGACGGACGGACGATTCGACAAGAAGGGCAAGTTCACCCCGGTGACCTGGGATCAGGCCTTCGACGAGATGGCGATCCAGTTCAAGAAAGCCTACGAAGAAAAAGGACCGACCGGGATCGGCGTCATCGGCTCCGGCCAATGGCTGATCCAGGAAGGCTATGCGATGACCAAGCTGATGAAGGCCGGTTTTCGCAGCAACAACATCGATCCCAATGCGCGCAATTGCATGGCCTCGGCCGTGGCTGCTTTCATGCAGGTCTTCGGCATCGACGAGCCGCCGGGCAATTACGACGACATCGAATATACGGATACGGTCGTCGCTTGGGGCGCGAATATGGCCGAGGCCCATCCGGTCCTATGGCAGCGTGTCATCGACCGCCGCCTCGGCCATTCGGACATGAAGATCGTCAACATCACGACCCTGCGGAACATGACCTCCGAAGGGTCGGATCTCGAGATCATTATCAAGCCGAATACCGACATGGCGCTGCTCAATTACCTGGCGCGCGAGATCATCCAACGCGATGCCGTGAATCAAGCCTTCGTCGATGCCCATTGTGTCTTCTGCGCCGGCCCGACCGATATCGGTTACGGGATGCGTGCGACCGACAAATTCGCGTTCGAAGCCGAGAAGGATATCCAGGCGCGTGAGGTCGAGGTGACTCTGACGCGGGACGAGGCGATCGGGCTCGGACTGGATCCCGAGCAGGTTCACACCATCAAGCAGGCCAATGCGGCCACGGCCGACCGACACTGGCTGGTCGGTTTCGAGGACTTCAAGGCCGGGGTCGCGCCCTACACGCTGGATTTCGTCGCCGAGCTGTCCAAGGGCGATGCCGAGGAGTCCTTGGATGCCTTCAAGGCCAAGCTCGTGCGTCTGGCGGATCTTTACGCCGACCCGAAGCGCAAGCTGGTCAGTTTCTGGACCATGGGCTTCAACCAGCATGTGCGCGGGACCTGGGTCAACGAGCAGATCTACAGCGTGCATCTCCTGTTGGGAAAGATCGCCGAGCCCGGCAACAGCCCCTTCTCCCTGACCGGCCAGCCTTCCGCCTGCGGGACCGCGCGCGAGGTCGGCACCTTCAGTCATCGTCTGCCGGCCGATATGGTCGTCAACATCGCAAAGCACAGGGATATCACCGAGCAGACCTGGAAGCTGCCGCCCAAGACGCTCAACCCCAAGGTCGGGAGTCACATCACCAAGATCATGCGTGATCTGGAAGACGGGTCCATGTCCTGGGTCTGGGTCCAGGTCAACAACCCCTTCCAGCATGTCGCCAATGCCAATCATTGGCTGAAGGCGGCGCGCGAGAACGACAACTTCATCGTCGTCTCCGATGCCTATCCGAGCATCTCGGCCAAGGTGGCCGATCTGATTCTGCCCGTCGCCATGATCTTCGAGAAATGGGGCGGCTACGGGAACGCCGAGCGCCGTACCCAGCTCTGGCGCGAGCAGGTTCCACCGCCGGGTGAGGCACGCAGCGATCTGTGGCAGATCCTGGAATTCTCCAAACGCATCACCCTGGCGGAGGTCTGGAAGGAGCAGGCCATTCCGGGTCTCAAGGACGAGGGATTCGAGGAGGGGAAACTCCCGGATGTGATGGCGGCGGCACAGGAGATGGGTTACCAACCCGAGATGACGCTCTACGAGGCGCTCTTCGAGACACCGCAGAACAAGGCCTTCGCCTGGCCCGATCCGGTGTCCAAGGGGCACGACAATCACACGGTCAAGCATCTCGGTGTGGATTGGTTTGTCGAGAAGGCGCTCTTCGAGGAATACGCTGGCTTCGGCCGTGGTCATCACCACGACCTCGCGCCCTTCGATGTCTATTATCAGGACGATGTGCGCGGCCTGCGTTGGCCGGTGGTCGACGGTAAAGAGACGCCGTGGCGCTTCAACGCCAAATACGATCCCTACGTGAAGAACGGCGAGATCGAATTCTACGGCGGTGCCATGAAGGAGCTGGTGACCGGCAATTTGACCGGCCCAACGACCGAGGAGAAGACCAAATTCCCCGGTAAGGCGAAGATCTTTTTCAGACCTTACGCCGCACCGGTCGAATCGCCCGACGGAAACTACGACCTCTGGCTCTGTACCGGGCGGCTGCTCGAACACTGGCACACCGGCACCATGACGCGACGCGTGCCCGAGCTGCATCGGGCCATGCCGGCAGCCGTGCTGGACATGAACGAGAAGGATGCCGAGGAGCGCGGTCTCAAACGTCAGGATACGGTCTGGATCGAATCACGACGCGGCAAGATCAAGGCGGTAATCGAAACCACGGGCCGTAATCGTCCGCCACGCGGCTATAGCTTCATGGCCTTTTTCGACGAGTCGGTGTTCGTCAATAAGCTGTGCATCGATGCGACCTGTCCGATCTCCAAGGAGGAGGATTTCAAAAAGACCGCGATCAAGATCTACAAGGTGTAAAGCGCCCTCATCGGCATCATCGACAGTGCTTGGATGTGTCGCATGCATCCGAGCGAGCCGAGTGCTTTCATCACGTCCGGCGACTCAGCGATCATGACAACGCGGCGCGGTTTCATCCAGAAGAGCATCCAAGGCGCGGCCGTCGCGACCAGCGGCGGCATGCTCTGGTCGTATCTCGCCATTCAAAACGCGCGGGCCGAGCCATTGGCCCTGCGTCCGCCCGGTGCGCTTCCGGATGCGGACTTCAATGCGCTCTGCATCAAATGCGGACGTTGCGTCGTCGCCTGTCCATACGACACCTTGACACTGGCCGCCTTGGCCGACCGTGCCCCGCTGGGCACGCCCTATTTCGAGCCGCGGCAGATTCCCTGCTACCTGTGTCACGACATCCCATGCAAGGCCGCCTGTCCGACGGGTGCACTCTCCCCGACGCTCGACGATGTGATGGACTCGCGGATGGGCCTCGCCTTCATCGACACCGAGCATTGTCTCTCCTGGCAGGGACTGCGTTGCGAGATCTGTTATCGGGTTTGCCCGCTTCGGGACACGGCGATTCGCGTCGAAACACGACGGCGTGAATTGAGCAAGCACGCCATGCTCCTGCCTATTGTCCTAAGCGAAGGATGCACGGGTTGCGGCATCTGCGAGAATGCCTGTCCGACCGAGATCGCGGCCATCAAGGTGCTCCCCTCCGAGTTGATTCAAGGCAAGATCGGTGATCATTTCAGGATGGGCTGGAAACAAGCAGACGGCGCGACGCCCGGCTCGGGACCAGGCGACACCTGGAAGGGAAAGATGGACGCAGCGCCGGAGCAGGATCAGGCGCCCGGGTTGGATTATCTGAACGAGCCGGAGTTTTAGATGGCGAGCAATCGGCATACAACGCCCGCTCTCTGGAATTGGCGCTACTTGATTCTGCGGAGGGTTGTTCAGATCGGCGTTTTGTTGCTGTTCTACGGCACGCTGCATTGGGGCTGGTCTTTGTTCGGTCTCCCCTTGTTGAGCGGAAACCTCAGTGCATCGGAGGTTCTCGGACAGGTGACGCTCGCCGATCCCTTCGCGACTCTTCAGATCCTGCTGACGGGACACGTCCTTCAGTCCGAGGTGCTATTTGGTGCTGCGCTTGTCTTGGGCGTTTTCCTGATCTTGGGCGGGAGGGTCTGGTGCTCCTGGGTCTGTCCGGTCAATCTGGTCACCGACTTTGCCGGCGTTCTGCATCGCAGGACTTGGCGCAAGAACCTGTTCGGGATTCCCCGTCACCTGCGTTACACGGTGCTGGCACTCGCGCTCCTGCTGTCGGTCCTGATCGGGCTACCCGCCTTCGAATGGGTCAGCCCGATCGGGGCCATGCATCGCGAGATCATCTTCGGTTTGGGTCTGGGCTGGACCGCATTGGTGGGCCTCTTTTTATTCGATTGGCTGGTCGTCAAGCAGGGTTGGTGCGGCCACCTCTGTCCACTAGGTGCCTTTTATTCATTGGTGGGGCGGCACACGGCCCAGATCAGGGTCAAATTCGACCAATCCAGCTGCAGTGGCTGCGGGGATTGCCAAGCAATCTGCCCGGAGCCTCAGGTCTTGAACCTCAAACGTCTGGCCCACGATGGCCAGGTCCTTTCGGGTGAATGTACGAATTGCGCGCGGTGTATCCCGATCTGCCCCGAGAAGAGCCTGGCATTCGGTTGGCGCTTAAAGTAACCCGGTTCCGGCTCTGTTCCGGCGCAGCATCGGCTCATAATGAAGGAGGATAACCCATGATCATGCTTCCCCGTTCCCTCGCGGTCGTCGCCGGGGTCGTTCTGGCCGGCAGCTTTGCCCTTGCACAAGACCTGTCCTGGATCGACGAGGATCTCGCCGGGACCGTCTTCGATTCCCCCGACCCGGTGAGCTTCGAGTATCTTTCGATCGATCCCGAGGATGCCGATTCGACCTTGCCGACCGCGTTCGAGGATGCGCCGCCCTTGATCCCGCACAGCATCGAGGAGTCCGGCCTGATTACGCTGAAAAACAACAAGTGCCTGAAATGTCATCACGACCAGGATCTCTGGGACCAGGACAAGGACGCGGACGAACCCTCCCCGATGCCCGAGAGTCATTACGTGAGCCTGCGCAGCGATCCGGGTACGGTCGAGAAAAAGATCATCGGGACCCGCTATTTCTGTACCCAGTGCCACGTCCCGCAGACCGAGGCGAATCTGCTGGTCGGAAATGATTTCGACGCGCCTTGACCGCATCCCTGCGTGCTTCACCGACGGGGCAGATCCCGATCCGACGCGCTAAACTCACGGGACCTTCATCCGCGTGCGTACCTGCTGCGCTCGCGCACGATGACTGCACACTGTCCTTTCTGTCGGAGAGAAACGGGAGATCGGTCGATGAATCAGATGGATTGGGCGGAAATACTGCGCAGCTCGGTGCTCGGCACCGAGCTCGACGAGAGGGAGGCGTCGATTCTGGCGGAGCACATGGGTCTCGTCAGGCTGACCAACGGGGAATTGCTGGTTTCCGAGGACGAGCAGCGGCGCACCCTGTTTCTGCTCGCGGAGGGGCGTCTGTGCGTCTGCAAGACGGTCGGCGGGGTCGAGGAGTCTCTCTATCGGATGCGTCCGGGGGAGTGCGCCGGGACCCGAGCCTTCGTCGACGGCTCCGCGCGCAAGGCCGCCTTGCGTTCGGAGGACGACAGCAGTGCTCTGACCCTGGAGCCCGATGATTTCGAGGCGCTTGTCGAGTCACATCCGCGGCTGGTCTACAAGGTCATGCGTGCGATCTTCCGCATCACCCACACGAACCTGATGCGGGTCAACCTCGAGCGCAACGAGCTGGCGAACTACATGCACAAGACCGGCGGGCGTTATTGATTCAGGTCCTCATCGTCGACGATGATCCGGACATCCGGGATCTGGTCGCGCACGAGGTCCGTCAGCAGGGTTGGGACCTGCTGCAGGCCGGTAGCGACGCGGAGCTGACGGAACTGCTGAGGCAACGCACGCCCGACATCATCCTGCTCGACATCCGTCTGCCCGATCAGGACGGCTTGACGATTGCCCGGCGCCTGCGTGCCGCCTCGACGATCCCGATCATCATGCTGACGGGCATGGGCTCGGACGTGGACCGGATTGTCGGGCTGGAGCTCGGCGCAGACGACTATGTGGTGAAGCCCTTCAACCCGCGTGAGCTGATCGCCCGCATCAAGGCGGTGTTGCGACGGACATCCGCCGGAGCGATGGTGCCCGCGCCGACGCCATCCCCCGGACACGATTGCAGACGCTTCGCCGGCTGGATGCTGGATCTCTCCGCTCGTCTCTTGACCGACCCCGACGGCAACCCGGTGTCCTTGACCAATGCCGAGTTTCTCTTGTTGGAGGCATTCCTCGATGCCCCGCGCCGGGTCTTGAGTCGCGAGCATCTGCTCGAGCGCACCCATTCGTTCGAGGCCGATGTCTTCGATCGCACCATCGACGTCCTCATCATGCGTCTGCGCCGTAAGATCGAGTCCAACAATCCTGCGCCGAGGCTTATCCGAACCGAGCGCGGCGCAGGCTATGTCTTCGATGCCGATGTAGAACAGATGGGGCAACGTAGGTCGGATTAGCGCAGCGTAATCCGACGATTTTTGCTATTCGCCATCGATCGCCTGCCGCACCGCGTATGCCAGATGCTCCATGGTGACCGGCTTGCGGAGCAGCGCGGCGGCCTGGTCCTTGATCTCGGTGGTCTCGCCGGACGTGAACAAGATCGCCAGATCCGGCCGACGTGCCCGCGCCTCGCGGGCCAGGGTGACCCCGTCCCAAGGCGTCGGCATCGCGACATCCGTGTAGAGCAGGCGGACCTCGGGCCCGCGCTCCAGCAGATCCAGGGCCGCCGTCCCGTCGCCCGCGGTCAAGACACGGTAGCCGAGACCTCTGAGCTGATCGTCCGTGGACGCCAAGACGTCGCTGTCGTCGTCCACCGCGAGCACCCACTCGCCATTGCCCTGCGGTGGATTCCCGGACGGGACGGTCTCCAAGATGTCCTCGGATGCCGTCTCGGAGGACGCGGCGACCGGAAGCCGGATGCGCACGCTTGTGCCTCCACCGACGCGGCTCTCGATCCGCATCTCGCCCCCGGACTGTCGCGCAAAGCCGTACACCATACTGAGCCCGAGTCCGCTGCCTTTGCCGGGCGCTTTGGTGGTGAAGAAGGGTTCACAGACGCGTTCGAGAACGTCCGCGGGGATGCCGCGACCCGTGTCCTCGACCGCGACCTCGACGGCGTCGTCACCGGCAGCCGCGGTCGTAATGCTGATCCGACCGTCTCCGTCCAAGGCATCGCGGGCGTTGATGACCAGATTCATCAACGCGTTCTCGAGCTGTCCCGGGTCGACCCGCACCCGAGGCAGGTCCGGCGCGATCGCGGCACTCAACTCGGTGCCCTCCGCGACGCTCACCTCGAGCAGATCCAGCATGCCGCCGACCAGGGCGTTGATGTCCACGACCTCGGGCGCGAGCCGTTGGCGCCGGGAGAAGGCGAGCAATCGCTCCACCTGGCGCACGGCGCGATCCGTTGCACCCATGGCCCGCTGCCAGCGCTCGCGAAGCAGGGGGTCGTCTCCCGCTTTGGGCTCCAGATAGGTCAGATTGCCGAGGATGGCGGCGAGGATATTGTTGAAGTCGTGGGCGATACCGCCGGTGAGCTGCCCGACCAGCTCCATCTTCTGGGCTTGGCGCAGCTGACCCTCCATCGTCTCCATGCGAAAGGCGTTGTCCTTGAAGACGTTAAAGACGCGGGCCAGGTCGCCGATCTCGTCGCGCCGATCCATCGCCGGCACCCGGGCGTCGCGCTCGCCGCCGGCCAGGCGCTGCATGGCGCGGGTGACCGCACGCAGGTTCAGGCTGATGTCGCGCACCAGGAACCGGTAGGAGACGAGGGTCGCGAGCAGTACCACGGCGATGCTGACGGCGACGAAGATCAGCGTATTGTTCAGCAAGGTGTCGCCCATGGCGCCCGCGGCCCGGGCGATGGTCTCGCTGGCCGAATGCACCAGCGCATCTACACGTGTCTTGAGCGCGGCGGCGATGTCGCGGCTCGCCGTCACCAGGGACTCCGCGCCCTCGATGGTCGCGATCTCCTGCTCGCGCAGTAGGAAGACGCCGTCGGCCTGAAGTTGGATCTCCAGGTCGGCGATCGCCTGTGCCAGCTCCGGGCGCAGTCCCGACGGAATCCTCGGGAGCAGAGCCGCAAGCTGACCGCGGGTGCGCTCGAAGGAGCTACGGAACACCCGTACCTGGTCGACGCTCGGCGACTCGGCCGCGAGGAGCAGATCGCTGAAGGCCGAGCCCGCCAGTCGCTCCGCATCCAGCAGCGGTCCCTGGGCACCGGCAGCGCGGCGAAAGAGTCCCGGGTCGACGTCCGTATCCCGTCCCACGACATCGCTCACCAGCAGGATCGACGGCCCCAGGGTCTGCTGCACGCGCTCGCGCAGGGCGAGCAGCCGCTCGCGTTGGTCCTGGAGGGCGACACCGAGCGCTGCTTGTTGCTCCAGCGCCAGGGCCAGATCCCGCAGGTTCGCCGCCAGCTCGGGCGCCAGCCGGGCGATGTCCGCAACCCCGTCGCTGCCGGCCGGATGCAGGTCGCGCAGCCGCTCGGTCTCGCTGGCCAGGGAGCGCAGGTCACGGTTGATCAGGGCAGTCTGGCGTTGACGCGCCTCGGCATCCTTCGCGGCCAGCAGCGCAGGAGCGCGGTCCTCCAGCCGCTCGCCGACGCGTGCCAGGACCAAGGCCGCGTTGGACGCCGGCAGCTCGCGCTCCATGACCGTCGCCACCCCGGCACGCGTCTCCAGCAGCGCCATCAGCGCCATGGCGCTCGCAAGCGTGATCGCCAGGGCCGCAAGGCCCAGGATCAGCAGCAGACGGGCTTGGATGCCGGAGAACATCGGGTTGATCCGGGGGCTACCGGTTCTCGTCGGGGAGGGCATTTGTGGCGATGCCAAACCAAAGCTCCGCCTCACGCCTCAATAGAGGGTTCAGTCCTTTCACCGGTGAAGAATGAGATGATCTCGTCAGCATCTTTGCTGACGACGATACGATCCTCCCGGCAGGCCAGCGCGGTGATGTCGGCATCCCGCGTCCGATTTTGCTCGGGCAAGTCGAGCGTATGAAGAACGTCGTGCCCGCGTGTATTCAGCCAGCGCGCCAGTCGTCTCGGCAATTGCGCATCGACGATGAACCTCACGCCGCAAGTGGCTCGATGCGCTTGGTCTGTGTCACCCGCGCGGCAAAGGAGAGGGCTGCGAGGATGTCTTCGCGTGTCAGATCCTCGTAGTCCGCCAAGATATCGTCGATTGTCATTCCTCCCGCAAGCCATTCCAGTACATTTTCCACCGGGTAGCGTAAGCCGCGAATACAGGGCTTGCCATGGCAGATGATCGGGTCGATCGTGATCAAGTCATTCATCGTCGTGTCCGTTGCAGGTGCTTATTTGTGCAGCTGATGTGGGTTGAGGCTCGCGCTCGGCTCGAAGTGCTTTTGAAAATCCTCTGTAGTCTATTCCAACGCTCCAGGTCAACCCGGTCTTGGGGAGAGGCAGGAGTCCGTCCGACCGGGACCGCCTGGGTCGAACAACCCCGTCTCAATCGGCCGGCTCCGACAACCCCATCGCCTCCCGATAATGTCGTCGCTGGCTGTTGCGACCGAGGCGGTCGGTGAGGGCCTCCCAGTCCGCGGCGGCGGCGCGAAGTCCCTCCTCGGGTGTCGCGCTGCCGGTCATGACGCGGTCGAGCTGGTCTTCGAGGGCGGCGATGTAGGCGCGATAGCCGGGCAGGCGTAGGTCGCGCGCGATCTGAGGTGCGGAGAGGCTGGCGCGCAGCACGCCCAGATAGTCGTTTGCCTGACGGTCTCCGAGCAGGCGCCGCCAGGGTGCCGGGTCGTCGAGGTGCGAGAGACGGTAGGGGTTGATGCCGGAGCTGCCGTCGAGCATGTCTCGGGCGCTGTGCTCCGGGCTCGCATACCGGGCGACGTAGGCCCAGGCCCGCTCGTGCTCGGCGCTGGCCGCGGGCACCACGGCGATCCAGCCGCCGAAGGCCAGGAAGCTGACCGATCGGACGGCCGGCAGTGTCTCCCAGGCGCGGCTCGCGGGGTTCCAGACCTCGCGGCTTCCGGGCAGGACGAAGAAGCCGACATTCCCGGCGATGGCGGATGTCTCGGTTCTGTTTTCGCGTGAATCTCCCGAGAGCGGGGTATCCGCAATTCCAGCTCGCCCTCCGCCCAGCGCACCGGCCAGCACGCCCGTATCGGCCCAGTCAATGTTCATCGCGGCCCGTCCCGCGGCGAAGCGGGTGCACACGGCCTCGCTGTCCAGACTGTCCGCATCGACGGGACCGAATCGGCGCAGCTCCAGCATCTCGTTCAATGCTCGCACCCAGCCGGGGTTGTCGATGGCCGGAACCATGGTGTCCGGGTCGAAGAACATGGCGCCGGGATGGTCCGGATGATTGGTATAGGCCGCGGCACGACTGAAGAGTGTCCAGATGCGCTGACCCTCGCGGGCATAGGCCTCCAGCGTACCGGACAGCGCGCTTCCATCGGCGAGGGGGCGGTCATTAAAAAAGGCCGCGATCTCGCGGTACTCGGACCAGGTCTGCGGCGGCTGCAAGGGCCGTCCGTATTCCGCGGCGAAGGCGGCGCGGGTATCCGGATCCTCGAAGAGATCCCGGCGATAGGCGCCCATGTGCAGATCGCCGTCTATCGTTAACGCCATCCAGCGGTTGTTCCAGCGCATCAGTGCATCGCGATAGAGGGGGTGGATGTCGTGGACGATCGGGCTCGCGATGACAAGGTCCGGGACCGGCGAGAGGTAAGACGCGAAATCCGGCAGCCAGGCCGATGGGATCAGGAGTGCGTCGAATGGCAAGTGACCGGTGACGAAGCCGAGCATGATCTGCTCGTAGAGGTCCGCGAAGGGGATCCGAATCACCTGAACAGCGGTTCCGGTCGCGGCCTCGAAATCCCGCCCGTGCCGCTCGGCCGGACCGCCGATGGCGGTGGTATCGCGCGTGAGGATCTGCAGGCTCGGCCCGACCCTGGTCTGTCCGGCACGCGTATCGCCGTAGGCGCCCGTCGCCCACGGCGCGGCGGATGGCACGGCGAATATGACAAAGATGACAAAAAGGCCATGGAGTCGTGTCATCGTTCGTTCATCCGGCAGGGTTGTGATACGCGACAGGCCAAGCACTCGATTGAAGCGTACCGGACGGACCCGTCGATGACGAACCCCGACCATAAGAGAGGACAACGATGAAGACCACCAACACCCCTTTGGGTCTCGCCGCCCTGACCATCGCCATGATCGCTGCCAACGCGGCGATGGCCGAAGACGGCAACGTCGGCGACGAGGTTCCTCTGCCGCCGAGTAGTTCTTCCGATGCGTCGGGCGGTTGGTTCAACGGCGATTATCTTACCGGCGATTGGGGCGGCAAGCGCACCGAGCTTGCGGCCAAGGGCCTCGACTTCTTCGCCTACTACAACGCCATCGTCGCGAGCAACGTCGGCGGCGGCATCGAGCAGGGCACGGCCCTGGCCGGCGATCTCTATATGGGGATGACCGTCGATCTGGGCAAAGCAGCCGGTTTGGACGGCTGGACCTTCAATCTCAGCGGCATCGATCGGGCCGGTGCGAGCATCGACGAGGACGTGGGCGGTATCTACAGCGTTATGCAGTTGGTCGGCGGCCAGACCTATTTCCTCTACAACCTCAGCCTGGAAAAGAGCTGGGCGGATGGCCAGTACGCACTCAAATTCGGCCGTATCACGGCGACAGACGATTTCGCCGGGTCGCCATTCTACGGCTATTACCTCTCCAACAGCTTCAACGGCCAGATCCGTGCCGTGCTGCTCGACGGCGTCATGACCTCCTATCCCTTTCCTGTCTGGGGCACACGGTTCCAGTACGCGCCGACTGAAGACTTCCGGGCCAAGATCGGCGTCTACCAATTGACCGAGCGAATGTTCGACCCGGATCTGCACGGCACCGATTTTACCTTTCGGTCCAGCGACGGTGTCTCGATCATGGCCCAGCTCGAATGGGATTGGCGCTGGGGCTCCAAACCCGGTCATTTCGGGCTTGGTCTGAACAACGTCTATTTCGACATGCCCGATTTCGATTCGGATACCACCACCGACACCTTTATCCGCTATTACGCCCAACTCGATCAGCACGTCACGCAGGAGCGCACGGGCTCCGGTCAAGGGTTGTATCTCTTCGGCACACTCGCCTACACCAACCAACAGCAGCCGGCGCTCGTCCCCTTCCAAACCAGCTTCGGCGCCCAATACGTCGGCCCCTTCGCCGGGCGCAATCAAGACCGCCTCATCTTCGGAACCACATTCGGCAAGCTGAGCGACGACTATGCCGCCGAGCAGGTATCGCTGGGCAACGGCGACCCGGATTACGAATGGGTCTTGGAGCTGGGTTATCGCATCCAGCTCACCAAGTTCGCCTACATCCAACCCGATATCCAATATATCTTGCAGCCCGGCGGAACGGGCGACATCCCGGATGCGACGGTCATCGGCATGCAGTTCGGCGTTTCGCTTTAACGCGATTCACAACGACTCAAAACAAAAAAACCAAACCGCGTCTGCCACGGCCGCCGGGGATCACGAAAGGCCAGGCCTGAATGGAAACGGCGCATATCATGGCGGACGCGGTTTGCGAGGAGGACCGACATGATCTCTCTAGACCTCTCCGCGGTGCGTCTCGGCGCGACCGCAGTCGACAAGACCGACGCCATCCGTCAGGTCGGCCGGATCCTGGTCGAGGCGGGCTACATCGAGCCGGGCTATGTCGACAGCCTGTTGGCGCGTGAACGGGTGGCCAACACCTTTCTGGGCAACGGTATCGCCATCCCCCACGGCGTGCCCAAGGACCGCGGGATGATCAAGCAGACCGGCGTGGCCGTGTTGCAGGTGCCGGACGGGGTGGAGTGGAATCCGGGCGACCGTGTGCATCTGGTGGTGGGGATCGCGGCCAAGTCCGACGAGCACCTTCAGATCCTGACCAACCTGACCGATGTCCTCGGCGATCCGGCCGAGGCCGCGCGTCTCGCCCACACCACCAATCCGGCGGACATCGGCACACGGTTGTCCACCGGAACCGCACCGGCCAAACCGGCTCCGGAGGCCCTGCCGGATGATCTACCGAATCACTTCGACGCCGTCATCACCTCTCCGCATGGTCTGCATGCGCGTCCGGCGACGGCACTGGTCGATATCGCCAAGGGCTTCGGCGCGACCATTCGGGTGCGTCACGGCGACCGTGCGGGGGACGCCAAGAGCCTGATCGCGCTCCTGAACCTCGGGATCGAGTCCGGCGCGACCATCCGCGTCATGGCCGAGGGCGCCGACGCGGATGCCGCGCTCGCCGCGCTGCGCGAGGCCATCGATGCGGGGCTCGAGGAAGAAGAGGAGGCCGTAGGCGCGCCCGGCACCGCCGATCTGCCCCGGATCGACTGGGAAGGCCCGAGCATCGCCGCCGTGGCTGCCTCGCCCGGGTTGGCGCTCGGCCCGGTCCGGCAGTATCAACGCGGCAAGATCGTCGTCGCCGCGACCGCGCGGGATCCCGCCGCCGAGCTGACGCGTCTGGACCGCGCCATCGAGGCCGCCAAGCGTGAGCTTGCCGAGCTCTACGAGGAGGTCAAGGCCCGCGCAGGCGCCGGCAAGGCGGCCATCTTCCGCGCCCATGCCGAGTTTCTGGCGGATCAGGGTCTGATCGACCGGGCCCAGGTGCTGATTCGCGAGGACGCGCGCTCCGCCGGCTATGCCTGGGAGCAGAGTATCGGCGAGCAAGCCAAGACGCTGGCCGCGCAGCAGGACGCGCTTCTGGCCGCCCGCGCACTGGATCTGCGCGACGTGGGTCGGCGCGTGCTGCGCATGCTGGCCGAGCGCATCGAGGACGAGCCGAACCTGCCGGATACGCCGGTGATCCTGATCGCCGACGACCTGAGCCCGTCCGATACCGCTCGATTGGATCCGGCCCTGGTGCTCGGGATCTGCACCGCCGCCGGCGGGCCGACCTCGCACACCGCCATCATCGCCCGCTCGCTCGGTATCCCCGCCGTGGTCGGCGCCGGTGACTCGGTGCTCGACATCGCCGACGGCAGCCCGATCGTGCTGGACGGCAACAGCGGCACCCTGGTGCTGATCCCGACCGACGCGGATCGGGCCAACGCCGAGCGTGCGCGCGCCGACTTGGCGACCCAGCGCGAGGCCGAGCGTCGCGCCTGCTACCAGCCCGCCATCACGACCGACGGGGCACGCATCGAGGTGGTCGCCAACATCGCAGCACCCGAGGAAGCCGGCCGAGCGGTGGAGGCGGGCGGGGAGGGTGTCGGCCTGCTGCGCACCGAGTTCCTCTTCCTGGGCCGCGATCAGGCACCGAGCGAGGACGAGCAGACCGCGGCCTACACCGAGATGGTCCGTGCCCTGAACGGCCTGCCCATCATCATCCGCACCCTGGATATCGGCGGCGACAAGGCCGTGCCCTACATGTCCATGCCGGCGGAGGAGAACCCCTTCCTCGGCGAGCGCGGGATTCGGCTCTGCCTGAACCGACCCGAGCTGTTCCGCACCCAGTTGCGCGCCATCTTCCGCGCGGCAGCACACGGCCCGGTGCGGATCATGTACCCCATGATCTCCACGCTGGAGGAGCTCAAGCGCGCCAAGGCCCTGACCGAGGAGGTCCGTCTGGAGCTCGGCGCTGATCCGGTCGAGATCGGCATCATGATCGAGGTCCCCTCAGCGGTGATGATGGCCGAGGAGCTGGCCGCCGAGGCGGACTTCTTCTCGATCGGCTCCAACGATCTCACCCAGTACTGCTTGGCGGTGGACCGGATGCACCCGCTGCTGTCGCGTCAAGCCGACGGTCTGCATCCGGCCGTGCTGCGCATGATCGATGCGACCGTGCGCGCCGCCGACAAGGCCGGGATCTGGGTCGGGGTCTGCGGCGGCATCGCGGGCGACCCGCGCGGCGTGGTCATCCTGACCGGTCTGGGCGTGCGCGAGCTCTCGGTGAGCATCCCGAGCATCGCGGCGGTCAAGGCGCAGATCCGCGGCCTCTCGATGGAGCAGGCGCGTGCCCTTGCCCGACGCGCCCTGGCCTGCCCCACCTCCGCCGCCGTGCGCGGACTGCGCTGATGGAGACCAGGACCATGACCAACAGCACCAAGATCGCCACGCTCAGCCTGAACCCGGCCATCGACCAGACCGCGCGGGTGCCGGAGTTCACCGCCGGACGCGTCAACCGCGTCGAGCAGGAGCAGTCGGATGCCGGCGGCAAAGGGGTCAACGTCGCCTCCTTCCTGGCCGATTTCGGCCCGCGGGTTGCTGCGACGGGGCTGCTCGGCGCCGCTAACGCCGAGCCCTTCGTCGCGCTCTTCGCCCGCAAGGGGATCGAGGATCGCTTCGTACGGTTGCCCGGACGCACCCGCGTCAACGTCAAGATCGTCGACCCCATCCTGGACCAGGTCACCGACATCAACTTTCCCGGCCTGGAGCCGCACCCGGATGATCTGCTGCGTATGACCGAGACGATCGACAGCCTCTGTGCGGACACCGACTGGTTCGTGCTCTCGGGCAGCGTCCCGGCCGGGGTGCGTGCGACGATCTACGCGGAGCTGGTCACGCGTCTCAAGGCACGCGGCAAGCAGGTCGTGCTCGACGCGAGCGGTGCCCCTTTTTCCGAGGCCGTCGGCTGCGGCCCGGACATCATCAAGCCGAACATAGAGGAGCTAAGCGAGCTGGTCGGCCGGCCGCTGAAGGGCCGTGCCGAGGTGCTGGCGGCCGCCCGATCGCTGGTCGAACGGGGCGTGGGTCTGGTTGCCGTCTCGATGGGGGCCGCCGGTGCACTCTTCGTCGAGCGCGGCGGGGCGGTGTTCGCGACACCGTCGGCCATCAAGGTCAAGAGCACCGTCGGTGCGGGCGATGCCATGGTGGCCGGGCTCGTCGTCGGCACGCTGCACGGTCTGGACCTGGCCGGACGCGCGCGCCTGGCGACCGCCTTCTCGCTCGGCGCGCTCGGCGAGCTGGGTCCCAACCTGCCCGGCGCCGAGGTCGTCGAATCCTTCGCCGCCCGCGTGCAGGTGAGCGCACTCGACGCCGTCGCCTAAACCGCGTCCAGAGCGAGATGCTCACTTTCGAGTGAGCTCGACGTTTGGTGTATCCACGGCCCTTAGCGGGGACGCGCTTTAGAATTATATATTTTTTAATACCTTAAGCCGCTCCGGCTCCGGCAATTGTCGGAGGCGGCGTGCCCAAACCAATCCAGCAAACGACGCACATCGCGCCGGGCGCGGTTTAAGTCCTTCCAGGCTGAGCCACGCAAGCCGACCACCAGATTCCGGAGCACACCATGGCCAGACTCATTGCAGTGACATCCTGCCCGACGGGCATCGCCCACAGCCTGATGGCGGCGGAGGCCATTAATAAGACCGCGGCCCTCATGGGTCACGAGATCCAGGTCGAGATCCACGGCGCCGAAGGCACCACCAATCGGCTCTCGGAGGAGACCATCGCCGCAGCCGATGCGCTGCTGATCGCCGCGGACATCCATGTCGAGCTCGAGCCCTTCGGCGACAAGCCGACGCTGACGGTCTCCACCGGCCGCGCGATTCGCGACAGCCGGGCCGTCATCGAGGAGCTGTTGGCGCTGGTGCCGGGGTTGGCTCCGAGTCCCGCCTCGGACGTGGCGACGGCACCGCCGAAGGCACTGACCGCCGAAGCCGCGCCGGCGCCCCGGGCGGGCCGGCGCATCGTCGCCATCACCGCTTGCCCCACGGGCATCGCCCACACCTTCATGGCCGCGGACGCGCTGAAGAAGGCGGCGGTCGCCGCCGGGGACAGCATCGATGTCGAGACCCAGGGTTCGGTGGGTGCCAAGAACCAGCTCAGCGCCGAGCAGATCGCCGCGGCGGACCTGGTCATCATCGCCGCCGACACCCATGTCGACACCGGTCGCTTCGCCGGCAAGCCGGTTTACACGACCTCGGTCGGTGCCGCGGTGAAGGGCGCTGCGGCCCTGATCGATCGCGCCAAGGCCGAGGCGACCGTCGCCGGCGGAACCGCGCCGGTCGCTGCCGCGCCGACCGCGGGGGCGGGATCGGGCGCCGGAAAGCGCCATCTCGAAGGCGTCTACAAACACCTGCTGACCGGCGTCTCCTACATGCTGCCGATCGTGGTCGCGGGCGGTCTCTGCATCGCGCTCTCCTTCGTCTTCGGCATCGAGGCGTTCAAGGTCGAGGGCTCGCTGGCCGCGGCCCTGATGGAGATCGGCGGCGGTGCCGCGTTCAAGCTGATGATCCCGATCCTCTCCGGCTTCATCGCCTACTCCATCGCCGACCGGCCCGGTCTGACCCCGGGCCTGGTCGGCGGCATGCTCGCCATGAACCTCGAAGCCGGGTTTCTCGGCGGCATCGTCTCCGGCTTCCTGGCCGGCTACATCGCCCTCCTGATTCGCGACCGCGTGCATCTACCCCAGCACTTCGAAGGGCTGAAACCCGTGCTGGTCATCCCGCTGCTCTCCACGCTCGCGGTCGGCCTGCTGATGATCTATGTCGTCGGCGGCCCGGTGAAGCTGATCATGGACGGTCTCACGGCCTTCCTGCAG
>NZ_DATITZ010000102.1:0-6063 GCF_035467215.1 Thiocapsa sp.
CCAGCGGTTCCGCGAAAAGGTCCACGGGGGGCGTCAAGGCTCGGGATCCGGGTCCGAAGCATGAGGCTCAGGTCTCGTGACGTCCGCTACCTGCGTGTGGGGGCGAATTCATTCGCCCCCACAGCCCTGCCGGGCATGCGTAACTGGGATGTTCGTTACCGGAAATCGCCCGACACCCTATCCGCCATCCGACTGAACGAAACGGAGCAACCATGATCCACGCCGATTCCCTTTCCAAGCATCGCCGGTTCTCGTCTCCGGCACTGGCCTTCACCGTTCCGCTCCTTGCCGGCTGCGGCGACCAGGTCATCGTCGAAGGCGTGAACGCCGCCGACGGGGATCTCGTCGGAGACAGCGTGATCGACAATCCGGCGGACGCCGCTGGGATCGCGGCCGGCGAGCCCTATGCGATCGGCAATCCCTACGAGGAGGCCGAGGAGGGCGAGAAGAACATGGGTCCCAATGCGCCGGGGTATATCCCGGAGACGATCGATTAGTCGTCGTGGCCCGATCGGCCCGTCCGTGCAGGGCGATCAGCAGGGTCGAACCAGGTCGGAAGCTTCGATCATGAAACATCCGGTTGTCGGCTTCACGCTTGTCCTGGGGCTCTGCCTGACGCTGTTGTCGTCGACACTCGGCGCGGAGAACGCGGGCCTCGGCTCGTTGAACCCCTCGCTGATGTCGGCGGAGGGTCTGGAAGCAAAGATCGCGCGGACCGAGACGAGCACCGATCTGGACGCCGAGGTCAAGACCAAGATCGTCGCACGCTACCGCGAAGCCCTGAACAACCTCAAGGAGGCGGATGTCAACAGGGAGCGTGCCGCGGCTTTCGAGGAGGTTGCGCAGGCGGCACCGGAGGAGACGCGGCGCATCCTCGAGCGCATCCAGCAGCTCGGTGCCGCCGGTCCCGCGCAGGGGCTCGACGTCGGTCCCCAGACGTCGCGCAGCGAGATTGCGCTGCGCCTGCGCAAGGCACAAGCCGACCTTTCGGCGGCGGAGGCCCGGCGCGCCGATTTCAAGCGCCAGCGCACCTTCCACGAGAACCGCCCGACCATGATCCGCCAGCGCCTGACGGCGGCGCAGGAGCAGCAGGAGGGGATCGCCGCCGGTTTGAGCGCGGAATTCGGCATCGAGCACGCGGGTCTGGCCTCGGGTCCCGGCTCTTCCCTCGTGCAGGCCCGGTGGTGGGCGCTGGAGACCCGCTACGTCGCCTTGAGCACCGAGATCCTGGCACTCGAGCAAGAGCTGATCAGTCAACCGATGCGGTTGGACCTGCTTGCGGCCAGGTACGACGAAGAGGACGCCACCGTTGCCCGGCTGCGCACCCGGGTCGAGACACTCAAGGCGCTGCTCAACGACAAGCGCGAGAGCGAGGCGGCGTTGGCGAAGGCCGACGCAGCGCGGATGCTGGAGTTGACCGAGGGGGGCGATCCGCTGCTGAGCCGGCTCGCGCGGGAGAACGCCGAGCGCACGGAGCACCTCTCGTCCATTGCCGCACGGCTCGACGAACATGACGAGGACGAGGCGCAGGCGCTGCGGTTGGCCGAGCGGATCCAGGCCAATTTCGAGCACGTCAAAGCGGCGCGCGAGGTCAGCGGGCTGACCGAGGGCATCGGTCCGCTCTTGCTTGAGCACCGCGCGGACCTGCCTGACTTCGAGGTCTATACCCGCAAGCTGCGCGCGCTCGACCGGCAGATCGCCGAGGTCAACGTCAGCCGGCTGCGGCACCTCGACGAGGCGACCCGCATCGCCGATCCGAACCGGACGCTCGCCGAGCTTGCCGCCCAGCTCTCCGCCGACTCCCGACCGCAGGATCTCGACACACTGCGCACCTTGATCGTGGCCCGCCAGGTTCTGCTCGACAAGCAACTGGAGGCCGAGGGCGTGCAGCTCGATGCGCTCCGGAGTCTCAGGACCGCCGAGAGTCGGATGCTCGATGTCGCGCGTGACTACGACTACTTCCTCAGGGAGCACCTCTTCTGGGTCGGCACGGGGGGCAAGACTCGCCCGGCGGACCTCGCCAATCTGCAACCCGAGATCGCGCGGCTGTTCTCGCACTCCGTCTGGTCGGAGTATGCGCGCAGCCTCCGAGGACAGCTCGCGACGTCCTCGCCTTACTGGTTCGCCCTGCTGTTCTCGGGCATTCTGCTCTGGAAGCGCCGTGCCCTGATCGCGGCGATCGAGCGTGCCTCGGCTCGAACGGAGTATCCGAGTCTCGGGAGCCTAGGACAGACGCTGCGTGCTCTGATGCTCACCCTGATGCTCGCGGCGCCCCTGCCCCTGCTCTTCGGCGCGACCGGCTGGGCGCTTCAGACTGCCGCACAGGGGACCGAGTTGTCCGACAAGGCCGGGGTTCAACTGGTCCGGATCGCGGTCGTGCTCTATGTCCTGCTGTTGCTGCGCGGGATCTGTCTGCCCCGCGGGATCGCGATCGGGCATTTCAGATGGCCGCAAGCCGGTGCAAGACGGCTGAGGTCGGAGATCGGCTGGCTGATCTGGGTCCTGATTCCGGCGATGCTGATCCTCGGCAAGGCGATCAGTGTGAACCCGCATGCCCCTCTCGGACCGATCGGCCGGCTCACTGCACTGATCTCCGGCGCGGCGATCGCTCTGTTCTTCTTCCGAGTGTTTTACCCCGGCAAGGGGCTCATGACGGCGTCGCGGCAAGGTCAGAGCGCCCGGCTGGTGTCCCGTGCCTACCCGCTCTGGTACCCGGTGCTGGTGGCCGTTCCTCTGGTGATCCTGGTTCTCTTCTCGGAAGGTTACGCCTATTCGGCGCTTGTCCTCTGGGATGCCTATCTGCTCACACTTGGATTGAGCGTCGTCTTGCTGTTGCTGCATGCGCTGACGTCGAGCTGGCTGATGCGTGCGCAAGCCCGCTTGGCCAGCCGAGTCGCGCGCGAGCGCCGTCAGGCCGCCGTGGCGGAGCGCGATGCATTGGCCGGGGCGGAGCTCCTCGCCGCGCCGTCGGACTATGCTCATGTCGATCTCGCGGCGGTGAGCGCGGCGGGCCGAGAGCTTCTGGGGATGGCGGTCGTCGCGCTCGCCCTGGTCGGTCTCTATGCCATCTGGTCGCCGGTCTTTCCGGCACTGGGTATCCTCGACGAGGTAACCCTTTGGCACACCACCGGGATCCTGGACGGGGAGGAGACCGCGTTGCCCGTCACCCTGGCCGATCTCGGGCTCGCCCTGGTGTATCTGGTCGCGATCGGTGCGCTCGCCAAGCGGTTGCCCGCGATGCTCGAGATCATCCTGAGCGAGCGTCTGCACATGACATCGAGCAGCCGCTACACGGTCACGACCCTGACGAACTACCTCGTCGTCGCCCTGGGAATCGTGCTGGCGCTCGACGCCGCGGGCGCTCAGTGGTCCCAGCTCCAGTGGCTGGTGGCGGCCGTAGGGCTGGGTATCGGATTCGGCTTGCAGGAGATCGTCGCGAACTTCGTCAGCGGTCTGATCATCCTCTTCGAGCGCCCGGTGCGGGTGGGCGACGTCATCACGGTGGACGGGACCGACGGCGTGGTCACCAAGATCCGCATCCGCGCCACGACGATCCGCGGTTACGATCGCAAAGAGCTGCTGGTCCCGAACAAGGAGCTGATCACCGGCCGGCTGCTCAACTGGTCCCTGTCCGACCCGGTGACGAGGATCATGATCCTCGTCGGGGTGGCCTACGATACCGATGTGGATCTGGCCCATGCCCTGATGCTGGAGGCGGCTCAGGAGAACCCGCGCGTGCTCGCCAACCCCAAACCTGCGATGAACCTCGAAGGGTTCGGCGACAACGCACTGACCCTGTCGCTGCGGGCCTATATCGAGGATATCGAGAATCGGGTCGCCATCACCTCGGAGCTCAACATGGCGATCAACCGCAAGTTCAGAGACGCGGGCATCGCCATCGCTTACCCGCAGCGCGATCTGCACCTGGACACGCGCGGACCCTTGCGGGTCAGGCTCGAAGAGGACGGTCCAACGCAACCCCATGACGCGGAAGGGGAGGGTCCGGCCGGACGTTGATCGGGTTATCCCGGCTCAATGTGACTCCAGTTTGCCCAGCTCGCCGAGGATCTCCAACACCAGTTGTCGTGTCTGCGTATCCATCCCGCGACAGAGTTGGTCCGGGTTGCGCTCCCCGTTGATCAGAGGGCGAACGACACCGGCCAGCCGGGCTAGACTGCCCCCGACCTTGCTCATCTGATCGGCCATGTTGCCGATCAGCACCAGCGCTTGGGGGTCGCTGCGCGCTGCATGGATCATGTGTGCGAGACCCGGTGCGGCGACTGTCGGATCCTGTGCCTTGCTTGGATCCGGGAGACTGGCGGGGTCTTGGAGCCCGCGCAGGACGGATTCCGCGATGACCCCGTCCTCTTCGTCGAGACCGCTCAGGAGCGCGGGCGAGCGCTCCCCCGTGGCGACGCGTCGCAAGACGGCGACAAGCGTACTCCAACCCTGTTGCTCGGCCCCTGTAAGCAGGGCATCGAGCTCGACCCGACCCTCCGGGCGTTGGGTCAAGGCGACGACCTGGCGGATGAAGGTCGCATGGACCAGGCGGATCTGCTCGCGGCGTTCCGGGAGGCTGGACACTGGAGAATTTCCTCGTCGAAAGGTTTGGATAAAGCGCGACAGTACGATCTGACGAGGCCCTCGGTCCTCATGGCGATGCCTGGCGCACTCTGACGCCCGTGCTCGGTATATCATCGAGGCGGGCTCCCCGCGGAGAGTCTGCACCATCAATCCGCATTTCCACCCCGCACCCTCACGGAGAGATCAGCGATGCAGGTCGAAGTCACAGGCATTCTCGGTTTGATTCATCTGGCTTTGACGATCTATGCGATCGTCAAGATCGTCGGCAGCTCGGCCGGCACCGGCTCGAAGGTGTTGTGGATCCTTTTGGTCCTCTTGCTGCCGGTCGTGGGCCTGATCCTCTGGCTCCTGTTCGGTCCGAGCTGAGCTCAGAGGATCGGCCCCAGCATGGCGATGCTGTTGTTCAGGAGCCGCCGTCCCGGTCCCCAGGCCGCGACCGTCTCGGCGTCGACGGGGCGGGATCGGGCGATATAGCTGTCCTGGCGCTCGCGCATGGTCGCCGTGAGCGCCGGATCATAGACGAGGATATTATTCTCGAAGTTGAGCTCGAAGCTGCGCCGATCCATGTTGGCCGATCCGATCAGGGTCACCGCCCCGTCCAGCGTCAATGACTTGGTGTGCAGGAGCCCGCCTTCGAACTCGTAGATCCGCACCCCGGCGGCGAGGAGATCGGCGTAATAGCTCCGGCTGGTCGCACCCACGACGAACGAATCGTTGCGGGCCGGAAAGACGATGCTCGTCTTCACGCCCCGATAGGCCGCCCCGCAGAGCGCGCTCTGCATGGCTTCATCGGGGACATAGTAAGGTGTAGAGATCACCAGCTCCTCGCGTGCGCTGTAGATCAAGGACGCGAACAGCTCGGGCATCGCCGAGGCGCGCACCGTCGGTCCGGTCCCGATCACCTGTGCCGCGAAGCCCTCGCGCGCCGCCTGCACGGGACGGCGCAGCAGCGCATCGATCCCGTCGTCCACGTGCGCCAGCCAGTCGCTCGCGAACAGGATCTGATTCTGGCGTGCGATCGGTCCCTCGAAGCGCATCATGGCGTCGACCCAGGGGGCATACTTGGCCTTGATCCGGAACTCGGGATCGGCACAGTTCTGGCTGCCGCAATAGGTGACGCGGTCGTCGATCACCAGGATCTTGCGATGGTTGCGCAGGTCGATGCGGCCCCCGAGCGGGCGCAGCAGCGGGTTGCCGATCGGCAGTGCGCGCGCCAGGCGCACGCCCGCGTCGGCCATCCGTTTCCAATGAATCGAACGGATCAGCCGGCGCGAGCCCAGATCGTCCGCCATGGCTCGACAGGTGACGCCGCGCTGAGCCGCACGCTCCAAGGCCGCGACCATCGACAGCCCGTTGTTGTCGGGCAGCCAGATATAGAAGTTCAGTTGGACGTGATCGGTTGCGGCGTCGATGTCCGCGACCATGGCGTCGTTCGCGGCGTTGGAGTCCGCCATCAAGGTTGCCCGGTTTCCGCCGACC
>NZ_DATITZ010000103.1:0-11011 GCF_035467215.1 Thiocapsa sp.
AAGTCCGCTTGGCCCATCTTCTGCTGGTCGAGGTCGGCGAGCTTGACCGGTTGACCCTGGGTGCGGGCGCCCAGGTGGCCGCTGACCATCAGCACGGCTAGACCGGCCTGGACCGCGTCCTTGGGCCAACCGAAGCTGCCGCCGCCGAAGTGGGCGACGATCTCGGAGCCCTTCTTGCCGGCACCCGCATAGCTCAGGATGGCCGCGGTGACCGGGTGCTTGTGGGGGTCGCCCGCGTGATTGACCGCACCGAGCGCGCCCGCGCTGCCGTCCTTGGCCTTCTTCCAGACGGTCGGCCAGTTGGCGGAGTCCGCGACATGAAACTGAGGATAGAGCCGGTCAAGCACGTCCCGTGCGGCGTCTTCGGTGGCCTCCTTCAGCGCAATCACCGGTCGCTCCTGACCGCCGGAGAGGAAAAGCCGAGCGCCGACGACGATCTCGCTCACCAGCGATTCGACCTTGGCCTGCTCCCGCGCCTGGCGGGTGACCATGGCCCGGCGTGCCTCCTTGCCCTCGTCGCCGCTGGGCTGCCCCTTGAAGTTGAGGGTCTCCTCCGTGGCCAGCGCGCTGGCCAGGGCGTTCTTCAGGGCGTCCGCTTTGATCTTGGGAATCAGGATATGGATGGTGGCGTCGGCGACGCTGCGCTGCTGGATGTCCTGGATGACGGCCGTCTCGGATTCCTGAAAGCCGTCGCGCACCCAGACCGTGAGGTCGTCGGTGACCGGCGGTGGGCTCATGCCGTGGTGCGGCATGACTTTCCGCTTCACGCGAGCGGTACCGTGCAGCACATTGACCCCGGCCAGCGCCGCCTGGACAGCCTTCGAAAGCAATTGACCGCGCTGGGCCGCAAGCTGAGGTTCGTTGTTCAGGAGCGCCGTGCGCCGGCGGCGGAATTCGGACTCCCAGGCGGCGCCTTCGGTGGTCTGTAGGTGGTACTCGTCCTCGATCTCCATCAGGACGCCGTCGCCGACGAGGTCCTGGACCAGGCCCGGAACCGTGGCGCGCAGCGTAGTGGCGGAGTCGCCCAGGTCATCGGTGAGCAGGTCGGCCAGGTGCTCGGGAGTGGCCCGCACGCCGCTGTCCGCCCCCTCGCGGGGCAGCTTGTTGATGAGGAATACCAGGGCACAGATGCGGCTGCGCAGGGTGCCGTCCGGGCGGGTCTTCTGCTCCTCGATGATCTCCTGGAAGCGCTTTTGCAGCTCCCCGGAGATGACCAGCTCGTTGGCCTGCTGGTCGTAGATGAAATCCGCGGGGATGATGGCGCCGACCGGCCGCTCGGCCACCAGGCGGCACGCCTCGTGGGTGACGCGCAGTTGGGTGCGCATCTGGGCGGCGCTGCCGCTCGGGTCGCAACTGTGCAGGACCTGTTCCCAGAAACGGCGGCGCACCGGCAGGAGGGGATAGTCCGGGACATAGCTCGCGTCATCCTCGGCTCGGGCAGCGAGGCGCGTGGACTTGAGCTGGCGGGTGATCTCGCCGGAACGTTTAGAGACCAGGTCGCTGATCTCGGCCTTGGCCTGCTCCTTCTTCTGCAGGACCACGGTGCGGACGACCTTCTCGACGTCGTTGTCCTTGAGGTGGACCTTGGTGGTGAAGCGCCCCATCAGGCGTTGCAGGGCCGGCGTGTCGGTCAGCGCGCTCTGGCCGGTGCCGACCACCAGCACCCGACCGTCCAGCTCCTTGGACAGAGCCTCCACGACCTCCTGGACGTCGTGGGCGATATCCGGGCTGTTGTTGATGAACTGCTGGACCTCGTCCAGGACGATCACGGTGCAGGGCAGTTGGTCGTTGCGCATCAGTGCGCGGCGCACGACGAGGAGCATCTCGTCGATGCTGATCTCGTCGAGCTTGGCGGGATACTGCGAGCGTAGCGCCTCGCTGACGTTCTTGATGTCGCCCAGGTGGAGGTTGTGGGCGAGGTATGCCTCGTGCAGTGCGCGGGAGGTATAAAGCCGACCCAACTCCTGCGCCGGGTCCTTCCCCGCCTGGCGGATGCGCTCCTGGATGTCCGCGAGCGTCCCCTCGTCGCGCAGGTCCATCAGCAGGCGAGCCACCGACAGGTTCTCGGGCAGACCGACCGACAGCAGGACAATGCCGGCGAGGCGCAGGCGTACACTGCCGACCCCGGCCTTCATGGTACCGCCTGCGCTGTGGAGGCCGGCGCCCTGCTTGCCGCGCGTGCTTAGCTCTTTGAGCAGGTCGACGATGTCTTGCGGCAGGGTTGCCAGGGTGCGCGCCGTGACGCCGCCCGGCAGCGCGAAATCGGTCCAGAGGTAGCGCAGCACCATCACGAGGTGCGATTTCCCGCTGCCGTAGAAGCCGCTCACCCAGGCCGCCTTCTGCTCTTTGCCGAGACTGTCGAGATAACCCTGGAGGATCTTGGCGAGACCCGTCTGGTACTCACCCTGGCAGACGAAGGTGTCCAACTCGTAGCGCAGGGTATCGGGGTCTTCGACATTGTTGCTGGAGACGCCCTCGTTGGCGATCTGCCAGGTCAGGGGGTCTTTCAGGAACAGCTCTCGGTTTTGCATGGTCAGTCGTCCGTGAGGATCGGGGTGGCGAGGTAATTCCAGCCGGTGCGGGCACCGAGGAAGCGATAGGTGTTGCCCTCGCGCTCGCCCGGGAAGAAGAGCACGACGATGCCCGGCAAGTGGCTGTCCAGGGCATCAAGGAGGGCGGAGACGTGGACGAAGTCATACAACTCCATCAGCCCCGAGACGGCGAAGACGGTATTCACCGCGACCGCGGCAGGCACCCCGGCTAGCTCGCCCTTGAGCCGCTCGACGAGGTGCTCGACGAAACCGGGGTCGGCATAGGTCTCGACGATGTCGGGGGCCGCGAGGCAGTCGGCGCGCTCATCGGGATCGAAGGTGTCCATCCAGTCGGCGAACGCGCCGCCGAGATCGATTCGCCGCCAGTCGAGCCCCTCGTCGCGCGTGGCGATCTCGAACTCCGGGATGCGATTCACCAGGCGCCGCTCGTCCTCGGGCGGATAGACGACGAACCAGACGCGCTGGCTCAAGGGGAGATTGCCGCGCGGGGTGAGCGCGACGTGGCGGCGGTAGCTCGCCAGCAGTTGGTCAATGCGTGCCATTCAACAACGCCTCCTCGTCAGGGAGCAGCAGGCCCGAGAAATCGATCTCCGTGACCCCGCCGCCGTGGCGCAGGCGCAGCCAGCCGTTGCGCGAGCCAACGGCGAGGTGCGATAGGATGGTGGACGGGGCGGCCCCCACTAAGGGGGTGAACACCGAGGACACCAGCAGCTCCCCGCGCAGGCCCAGCAGGTAGCCGGCGAACATCGCGTAAGTGCAGGCCGCCGGGGTCGCGACGGGCAGGGTCCGGGTCCGCTTTGCGCTGCCCTTCAGGTGGCCGGTTGCCGCCCAGGTGATCCCGAGCCGCGTGGCGAGGCTGGCCAGCATGACCGGGCTGAAGCGCTCGGGGAAGACCGTCTCCAGGCACGCCACCATCTGCGCACGGGTCAGAACCTCGCCGGGCTTGATGGTCTCGATCAAGTCGAAGCTGGCCCGCAATTGGGGGTCGCGGCAAAAAGCGCAGGTCAGGGCCAGGAGGGGCAGCGACGCGGGGTCTTCCGTGGCGAAGCGACGCAGCACACGGAATAGGGCCAGAGCCGGGTCGAGCCCGTACAGCTCGTAAAGGTGCTTTTCACTCTTTTGGCGACTGGAGAAGGTCGGCTTACCCAGCACATTGTCGTCCAGAATGGCGACGCGGTAGTCCGCGCGGCGGGCAGTGACGGGAACGGCGTCAAACAGCAAACCCAGCTCGGGCAGCATCACGGAGCGTGACATGTGCCCCCCCGAGCGTCGCAGGGAGAACCCGAAAGCGGTTGCATGCGGAGGGATCACCAAGGCGCAGGCGTCCAATTACAGTCCTTGCAGGCAAAGAAAAACCCGCACCTGGGCGGGTTTTTGGGCGTCAGCAAACGGTATGATCGAGTCATTGGTGGAGCCGAGGGGGATCGAACCCCTGACCTCCGCATTGCGAACGCGGCGCTCTCCCAGCTGAGCTACGGCCCCGAGTGTCTGATTGTTTCGGCGAAGATCTGCCCCGATTCTTTTCGGTGAAGACCCGTCGCCGACGGCGCATTGTGCACCGTGCCGGCGTCTCGAAACAAGTCCCGCAACCGTTCCGGAGCCTGCATGCTGGATTCTCTGCCGTTGCTCTTCCCGTCCGACTTTCCCGCGATCGACCGGCGTCGCTTGCAGACCCTGCAGATCAACTTGGGCTACCGCTGCAACCAGAGCTGCCGTCACTGTCATGTCGATGCGGGGCCGAAACGCTCCGAGTCGATGAGCGCGGAGACGGTCGAGGCGGTGCTTGCATTCCTGGACCGACATCCGGTGCGCACGCTCGATATCACCGGTGGTGCGCCCGAGATGCACCCGGAGTTTCGTCGTCTGGCGCGCGAGGGTCGGCGTCGGGGCGCGGAGGTGATCGATCGCTGCAACCTGACGATCCTCTCGGAGCCCGGCCATGAGGATCTCGGTGCCTTCCTGGCTGAGCAAGGCGTTCGGATCGTTGCATCCTTGCCCTGCTATCTGGAGGAGAACGTCGATACCCAGCGCGGCAGCGGCGTGTTTGCGGCCAGCATCGCCGGTCTGCGGCAACTCAACCGTCTGGGCTACGGCGTCGAAGGCAGCGGCCTCGAGTTGGATCTGGTCTTCAACCCGCAGGGTCCGACCTTGCCGCCCGATCAGTGCGCTTTGGAGGCCGAATACCGGGCTGTCCTCGGCGAGCGTTACGGCATCGTCTTCAGTCGGTTGTTGACGATCACGAACATGCCGGTCAAGCGGTTCGGCAGTCTGCTCCAGTCGACCGGACAGTTCGCCCTCTATATGACCCTTCTGAAGGGCGCCTATCGGGCGGAGAATCTCGATGCCGTCATGTGTCGCGATCTGATCAGCGTGGATTGGCAGGGCTTCGTCTTCGAGTGCGATTTCAACCAGATGCTCGGTCTTGCACTCGAGCAGGACGCGCGGCGGCTGCACATCTCGACGCTCGGTCAGGATGCGCTCGAAGGGCTGCGCATTCGCACTGCCGAGCACTGTTATGGCTGTACGGCAGGCCAAGGCAGCAGCTGCGGCGGGGCCTTGGCCTGACGTGAGCGGCCCGCGTCATCCCGATCGCGGGTCGGTGCTCCATCCGAATGCCCGAATCCTGATCTTCGCCAAAGCTCCGATCCCCGGACAGGTGAAGACTCGTCTGATTCCGGCGTTGGGTCCGGCGGGCGCTGCCGAGCTCGCGTGCGATCTTCTCGATCGCCTGGTACGACGACTGTCGGGTGCTCGACTCGCCCCCGTGGAGCTCTGGTGCTCCCCTCATCCGGAGCATCCGCTTTTTCGGGATCTCGCCGAATCGGCCGACGTTGCGCTGTACACGCAGCGGGGCGAGGATCTCGGGGAGCGTCTCAGCGCGGCGGCGGCGGATGCGCTGGGTCGTGCAGAGGCGGTGCTTTTGGTCGGCGCCGATATCCCGGAGCTCGATGCCGACTATTGCGCATCGGCATTGGAGGCCCTTGCGGATTCGGATGCCGTTCTGGGTCCGGCCGAGGATGGCGGTTACGTGTTGCTCGGGCTCAAGGCACCAGCGCCGGCGTTGTTCGCGGACATGCCGTGGGGCGGAGACTGCGTTGCCGCGATCACGCGGCGACGCATCGTTTCTCTGGGGTGGAGCTGTCCGGAACTTCCGACCCTCTGGGATCTGGATCGCCCCGAGGATCTCCTGCGCTATCGTCGCCTCGATGGCGATCGGGCCGACGCGCGACCGAGGGCCGGTCGCGGCGAAGATTAAGCGGTGCGTTGCAGCACCAGCTCCAACACTGCCTTGCTTCCGAAATAGGCAAGGATCAGGACCACGAACCCCCCGAGCGTCCAGCCGATCGCGGTGCGACCGCGCCATCCCTTGCGAAAGCGCCCGATCAGAAGCCCGCCGAACATCAGCCAGGCCAGTATCGAGAGCACCGTTTTATGCACGAGGTGCTGTGCCAGCATGTTCTCGAGGAAGGCGAAGCCGCTCAGCAGGGCCAGCGTCAGCAGCACGAAGCCCGCCGTGATCATCTCGAAGAGCAGGCTTTCCATCGTCTGCAGGGGTGGCAGGGTACGCACGAATCCGCCGGGATGACGGCTGCGTAGATGATTATCCTGCACGGCCAGCAGGATCGCCTGTACCGCAGCGAGGGTGAGAAGGCTGTAGGCGAGCATCGAGAGCAGGACATGGATCTTCAGGGGCCAATCCGCACTCGGGCGCATGAAGTCGACGTCGACGAACGATGCCTCCAAGATCAGGCTCAGGGCTGCGGCCGGCAGGAGCAGCAGGCCGAGGTTCTCGACCGGTTTGGTCAAGCTCGACACCAGCAGCAGGGTGATGATGGTCCAGGTGGTGAGCGCCAGCGCATTGTAGAACCCGAGATTCAGCCCGGCGTGGCTGAAGATGCTGTCCCAGAGCAGCCAACTGTGCAGCAACAGGCCGAGGAAGATGAGCGCGAGCACCAGCGGGCGTTGCGGTGTCCAGCCTTCGGTCTTTCGGAACAAGCGCATGCCGATCAATGCGGCGGCGGCCGAGTAGCAGAGGATGGCGACGATGGCGATGAGGGTATGGGTCATAGATGGAAACCGATGGGCCTAAACCGCGCCCGGCGCGGTATGCGATGTTTGTGGATGGGATCGGCCCCGGCAGACTTGACGACCGTTGGAGCCGGCGCGGTTTAAAATATTAAAAAATAGAGTATTTTAAACCGCGTCCCCGCGAAGTGTCGTGGATTCATCAAACGTCGAGCTCACTCGAAAGTCAGCATCTCGCTCTGGACGCGGTCTAACTGGGACCGCACACGGGGTTAGCGCGAACCTGACGTCGTCGAGACGGGGCCTTGCCGTATCGCCTGCCGATGGCGAGCATTATACTCGGAACTTTCGCGACAGGCCGGGCCGACGCCGGCTTCATTCTGATCGGGTATCCGTGCGGGCATCGTGGCCCGACGAGGATCGAGGTCCATTGCATGTTTGAGAATCTCCAGGACCGTTTCGGCGACGTCCTGAACAATCTGCGCGGTCAGGGCCGTCTGACCGAAGAGAACATCAAAGAAACGGTCCGCCAGGTGCGCATGGCGCTCCTGGAAGCCGACGTCGCCCTCCCGGTCGTGCGACAGTTCGTCGAGGAGGTGCGCGAGAAGGCGCTCGGCGAGACCGTGACCCGCAGCCTGACGCCCGGTCAGGTCATGATCAAGATCGTCAACGACGAGCTGGTCAAGCTGATGGGGCAGGCCAACGAGGCGTTGGATCTGACCGCACAGCCGCCGGCAGTGGTGCTGATGGCGGGCCTCCAGGGCTCGGGCAAGACGACCAGTGTCGCCAAGCTCGCGCGCTGGCTGCAGGAGAAGCAGGGCAAGTCGGTCATGGTCGTGAGCTGCGACGTTTACCGTCCGGCGGCCATCGAGCAGTTGAAGACGGTCGCGACCGAGGTCGGGGCCGAGTTCTACCCGAGCACGCCGGATCAGAACCCGATCGATATCGCCAAGCGCGCACTCGATGCGGCGCGTAAGCACTTCAAGGATGTGCTGATCGTCGACACTGCCGGTCGGCTGCATGTCGACTCGGCCATGATGGACGAGATCAAGGCGGTTCATGCCGCACTGAAGCCGATCGAGACCCTCTTCGTCGTGGATGCCATGACGGGTCAGGACGCGGCCAATACGGCAAAGGCCTTCGACGAGGCCCTGCCGCTCACCGGCGTGGTGCTCACCAAGACAGACGGCGATGCGCGCGGCGGTGCTGCCCTCTCGATCCGCCACATCACCGGCAAGCCGATCAAGTTCCTCGGCACCGGCGAGAAGACCACGGCGCTCGAGCCCTTTTACCCGGATCGCGTCGCCTCGCGCATCCTCGGCATGGGGGACGTGGTCTCCTTGGTCGAGGAGGTTCAGGCCAAGGTCGACAAGGACAAGGCCGAGAAACTGGTCAAGAAGCTCAAGAAGGGCAAGGAGTTCGATCTTGTCGACTTCAAGGAGCAGCTCGATCAGATGGCCAACATGGGCGGCATGATGGGACTTCTGGACAAGCTGCCGGGGATGGGTCAAATCCCCGACCATGTCAAGAACAAGGCCAGCGACAAGGAGATGGGCAAGCTGATTGCCATGATCAACTCCATGACGCCGCAGGAGCGCCGCTTCCCGGCCGTCATCAAAGGTTCGCGGAAGCGTCGCATCGCCGCGGGATCCGGCACCGAGGTGCAGGACGTAAACCGCCTGCTCAAGCAGTTCGCTCAGATGCAGAAGATGTTCAAGAAGATGAAGGGCGGCGGCATGGCCAAGATGATGCGCTCCATGCAGGGACGCATGCCCGGAGGCTTCCCGCCGGGTGGTGGATTTCCGCCGGGCGGCATGCCTCCGGGTGGGTTCCCGATGTAGCTCCCCGGCGCCGGTTGCCGCGCCGCCCGAATACGGCGGTGCCGTTCCGGCTCGGGAGCGCGTGCCTAAGGTTTCGGCTCGGGGATGCTCAAGGGGGGTCTTCGAGGCGATGTCGCCGACCCCGCGTTTCGGGATGGCTCGACAGAGCCCGATCGGATGTGCCCGTCGTGGAGATGACGAAAGGCGCGACGATCAGGCGTCGGAATATTTTTGAAGTCGAGGAAATCGATCGGTCAGCGCGAAAGGCTTTTCGATCATCGAGTTGAGGTTTGGCGCTCCCTAGGGGGTTCGAACCCCTGTTACCGGCGTGAGAGGCCAGCGTCCTAACCGCTAGACGAAGGGAGCAAGTACTGCGGAGTGGAAACGCGTATTATACGCGCATCACGGCGCTCTACAAGCCGGCTGTGACCTTTCTCTTACCAACGGCCGCATTCCCGCGCCCCGTCGTGCTCGGCACCGGGTGTCGCCGTCATGAGTGCGGCCCTCAGCGATCAGGAATTCCTCCGAAAAGGTGATGCAGGAACCTTTCCAAAACACGAGCCCGGACGCGATCGCGGCGACCCCTTTGATCGTGCCTCGGCCCGAGCACGGGATCTCGCGCGCGAACATCAGCGAGAACGCACTCAAGGTGCTCTACCGTCTAAAACAAGAGGATTTTCAAGCCCATTTGGTCGGCGGCGGCGTGCGGGACCTTTTGCTCGGTCACGAGCCGAAGGATTTCGACGTGGCCACCGACGCGACTCCCGAAGAGGTCCGGCAGGTCTTTCGCAACTGTCGTCTGATCGGGCGACGCTTTCGTTTGGCCCATGTCCACTTCGGGCGCGAGATCATCGAGGTGGCGACCTTTCGAGGGACCACGACCTCGGACGGCGACGAGAACGACCGGCAGATGGAAAACGGTCGGATCCTCCGAGACAACACCTACGGCACCATCGCCGAGGACGCCTTGCGCCGGGATTTCACGGTCAACGCGCTCTATTACAACATTGCCGATTTTTCGCTTATCGATTACGCCGACGGGCTCGAGGACATCAAGGCCGGACGGCTGCGTCTGATCGGCGATCCGGAGCAACGCTATCGCGAGGACCCGGTGCGGATGCTCCGGGCGGTGCGCTTCGCCTGCAAGCTGGGTTTTACGATCGAGCCGCAGACCGAGCAGCCTCTGTTCGAGCTTGCACACCTGCTCGCCGACATCGCCCCGGCGCGGCTCTTCGACGAGTTGATCAAGCTCTTTCATTCGGGGTACGGCCTCGGCGTCTTCGAGAAGCTGCGCCAGTACGGTCTCTTCGGGGAGCTTTTTCCGGCGACCGAGGACTGCTTGGCGCGGGAAGATCAGGGTTTCCCCCTCACCTTCGTCAGTCGCGGTTTGGCCAATACCGACAAGCGGCTGAACGAGGACAAGTCCGTCACGCCGGCCTTCCTGTTCGGCGTGCTCCTCTGGGAGCCGGTCCGGCAGCGTTTCGAGGAGTATCTGGCCGGCGGCGAGGCCGCCAACGAGGCGATGTTCCTGGCGGCGAGCGAGATCTGTGCGCGCCAGCAATCGCTCGTTGCGATTCCGAAGCGCTTTTCGCTGCCGATGCGCGAGATCTGGTCGATGCAGCCTCGGCTGGAGCAGCGTGACGGGAAGCGTCCGCAGCGCTTGGTGACGCATCCGCGGTTCCGGGCGGCGTATGACTTCTTGGTCCTGCGCGCGGAGTCCGGCGAGGCGGATCCGGAGCTGGCGGCCTGGTGGACGCGTTTTCAGGAAGCGAGCGGACAGGAGCGCGCGACCATGACCGAAGGCGGAGCCAAACGGCGTCGTCGTCGTCCGCGGCGGCGCAAGACCGGAGACACCGCAGGTTCCGGGGCGGAGCCGACGGGCGTCGTGGAACGCGGCGGCTGATTCTTCGGCCCGTTTTGATCGAGCGCGGGGATCGAGCGCGGGGTGGCGTTGCTCGATCTCGGCCACTATCCTCGCTTCATCAAGCCTGACCTTCGGAGTCGACTATGTCTCTCGCGCCGATTTCGGTCGCCACACTCGCCGGTATGAAGGCGAAGGGCGAGCGTATCGCTTCGCTTACCTGTTACGACGCCAGCTTCGCGCGCCTGCTCGATACCGCGGGTGTCGACCTCATGCTGGTCGGGGATTCGCTCGGGATGGTGCTCCAGGGGCACCGCACGACCGTACCGGTCACCCTCGACCACATGGCCTATCACGCGGCCTGTGTCTCGCGCGCACGCGAACGGGCACTGCTTGTCGTGGATCTGCCCTTTCTCGCCTGCGCCACACCCGAGCGCGCGATCGACGCGGCCGGGCGGCTCATGCAGGATGGCGGGGCGGAGGTCGTGAAGCTCGAGGGCGGGTCGCCGATGCTGGAAACGGTTCGGCGTCTCACCGAGCAAGGCGTGCCCGTGTGCGCGCATTTGGGACTTCTACCTCAGTCCGTGCACCGCATCGGCGGTTATCGTTTCCAGGGCCGGGACCACGCCTCGGCGGAGGCGATCCGGCACGATGCCATCGCCATGCAGGAGGCCGGCGCGAGCCTCTTGGTCCTGGAATGCGTCCCCGAGTCCCTGGCCTCCGAGATCGCTTTGACCCTGACCATCCCGGTC